>CAMYMO010000427.1 GCA_947259425.1 uncultured Ectothiorhodospiraceae bacterium
AGACCAATCAGACAATTTTTTGCCAAGCCAACCGTAAAAGCCTTCGGTGGTGGATTAATATTCTTGCTGGTTAACCACGCATTCTTATCCGTGACAAAATCCCCAGTCAATTCCTCTTCGTGTTGAACATGCGCATAGGCCATATCCATCAGTGCCGATGTCTGCATGCTGGAATAAGGTGACAAGATAAGCACGGCAAAAATAAAATTCGCCGCGACCGATAGGGCCAGCCCTTTACGCCAACGTCGATGCGAGGCATTCGTCTGCTCGGCGTTGATCTGTTCCGAAAAATTTTTCTGCAATTTGGTTTGCAGCGTTGGCGGTACCTCAGGCTTGCTGAGCAAACCATGTAATTGGTTATCGCTTAACGAACTATTTTTTTCATCGTTCATTGTTATAGGGTCCTGTCTTCAGATTTATAACCTGGGCATTCGACGAAGTCGATAAAGTTTGGGAAATCGGTGAAGATTGCTTTTCGGGTTCGGCCTGATTGAGTGCCGTATCCAGTGCGGTACGTGCCCGTGATAAACGGCTCATCACCGTTCCCGCCGGGATCTCCAGCAGCTCGCTGATTTCCTGGTAGGATAACCCATGCAAACCGTGCATCAATATTATATCGCGGTGTCCCGTTGATATCTTCTGCATGGCTTTTGCCAGATCCAGCATTTTACTTTGATCATCGTCCACGGCGGTTTCGGGAAAGCTAGAAAAATCATCCACCGTGCAGGTGACGTTATTCGCACGTTGTTCGTACTCGCGGTACACCATACGACGTAAAATGGTTAATAACCACGAAAACACTTTTGCCTCATCCTTTAACGACTTACGCGACTTCCAGGCCTGGAAATAGGCTTCTTGTACACAATCTTCCGCGACATCGCTGCGGCTCGTCATCCATAAGGCGTGTCGATACAAGGCAGCATGATGTTCCTGTATCCAGTCATCAAACTGCTGTCTGTCACGCTTTAGCAAATGGGGCATATTCCGGTCTCCACCTTAATCAGGCAATTTTGTCTTTACCTGACAACAGTGTGCCGTTTGAGGGGTTTTATTCCCTATCGTTCATCTTTTTTTGAAATAATCTGGTTTTGTACTGGATTTGTATTGTGATCAGCAAGGGCGATTCGTCGCTAAAGAAATGGGATTGGAAAATTAGACGCCATGCCGATACCGATTCGCCGAATAAGCTCAAACAATACTGTAGGATCATCGAAATTTGGGGTCAAAGTAAAAACTTTATGATAATTTCCTTAACTAACCCTATGAATCCGTGATTTTTTACTCTGAACCCCAAATTCTCTAACAACCAATCCCACCATCGGCATACTCAATATAGTTAAGCGCAATCTCGGCCTGTTTGTGACCTTTTGCACTGGCTTGCTCCAGTAATCGCATCGCACGATCATCATCACCTGGAGTATATTCATTATCGAGATACATCATCGCACATTGAAACATCGCCTCGGGTAAGCCTTTTGTGGCGGCATAGTTTACATATTCAAATGCCAGTTGGTGTTCTTTTGCGGTTTTGGCCTGGCTCATTAAATCCAAGCCTTTTTGCAGTGCGACTTCGGGGGTTAATTTATACGTTGGTTTCGTTAACGCATCTTGTCGCGGGGCAAGTGCATATTGAGTATGTGTCTGGGCAAGCTGTCGCACTTCTCCTGCATGCACGGTCTGTACCGACGCAGCCAGTGTCATCCCCAACGAAGTAGCAGAAACCCACCATCCTACTTTTCGTATAAATTGTTGATTCATCATTGTTCTTCTCCAAAATGTTCTAAAATTTTTCAATGCCCAAAATTGTTGCGTATCTTTACTCGCTTGGTACTCAAGCTTTGCCCGGGTAACCATTGTTTCGTTTCTAATGGGAAATAGTAGGCCTGTTCTTCCCGTCTTATCGGTGGCAGGTGCACTGCCAGGATATGGGCCATCGGGGTCATCGCCTCGATGCTATGTAAATTACTCTGGCTTTGCTCAAACACACTAAATTGCTGTTGCCCAAGTTCCTCAATACTATCTAAGTTAATTTGCGCAACACCATTCGCGGGATTTAACTCGGCAATACTGGCTTGCCGAACCTGTGCGCGACCGCTTAATACAACAGATAGTCCATGAGAACCCGGGTGATCATGTAATGGCATGGCCTGCCCCTGGTAAACCGCGATTAAGGCAATGTGGCTAATCGCATTTTCATGTAGTGTGCTCCACCAGCCTGGCCGGGTTGGATCACTCGATTGGGGGCAGCGTGCGATCGCCTGTTGTAAAACAGCATCATTGACTAACCCTGGATACATCGCTTTAACCAGTCGCGCCAGTGCGGCTTGTCGATCCTGCGCATGATCAGCATGATGTTCGTATATGGCCTGAATGCCATCGACGAACTCTGCCCAGATATCTTCATCCCAAACATCGGTTATCAGTTGTTGTGCTGCTTCGCTCACCGTTGCTCCTTAAAAAGCTTGACTCGTTTCTTTGTCGAACCCGTGCCTAATACCACTAATTTCACAGGGTAAATAAGGATATCCTAATATGCAGTTAATTAATCCCTTGAAGATTGTGAGGAAGATCACATTTTGACGGGGAATGAGCGTAAGTTGTTGTATTAAATGTCTTTTTTCGTTTTGATAAACACGTCTGGCTGGCCACTAAGCACCGTTTTTGAAAGACGGATATAAGTACTACACGCAAAATTTAGCCGAGAGCCTGGTGGTTGATGAGTTTGCGCTGATGCAGCGCCGTTGTTTTATTGCTCGTCACGGACAGGCCGCTAGGCAACCTGGCTGTCATTACTGAAGTTATGCATGAATTCCTGCAACACAGAATGATTAATCGGTTTCGATATAAAATGATTCATGCCGGCTTCAAAACAGCGGTCCTGATCTTCTTTCAACACATTCGCTGTCATCGCAACGATGCAGACCGAGTGCCCGTTATCGAGTTGGCGGATTTTTTTACTGGCCTGAATGCCGTCCATCACCGGCATTTGCATATCCATAAAGATCAAATCGTATTGTTGCTGCTCGACCATTTCAACCGCAATCGCACCATTTTCGGCCACGTCACATTGGTAGCCGAATTTCTCCAGCATCATAGTGGCAATGGTAATATTGATCGCATTGTCTTCTACGAGCAGTATTTTGATATTTTTTGCATTAATCGGGACTTCAGTTTCGATAACCTGCGCCTCCGGTTTTTCACCCAATTCGAATTCAACTGAAAATTCGAATGTCGAACCTTTGCCAAGCTCGCTTGTTATTTTAATTTTAGAATCCATCAATTCGGCTAACTTTGATGATATCACCAGACCCAATCCCGTTCCGCCAAACTTCCTGGTGATTGAGGTATCGGCCTGACTAAATGCCTTGAATAAGTTTTTCTGCGCAGCTTCAGTAATACCGATTCCGGTATCTTCGATTTTAAACTTAATCGTGCAAAAATCTGCAGACACTCTCTCGCATTCTAATCTCAGTGTCACCGAACCTTGTTCGGTAAATTTAATCGCATTACTTAACAGGTTAATTAAAATTTGTTTTAAGCGAGTAATGTCACCAACAATGAAATCAGGATATTCATTATCCTTTATCTCACATTGATAAGTAATATTATTCTCATTAGCCATGTTGGTAAAGATAAAGGACAGGTCATTTAACAGATCGACCAGTGAGAAGGATTCCATTTCCAGTTTTATTTTTCCTGACTCGGCTTTGCTCAAATCCAGGATGTCATTCAAAATGGTCATCAAACTATCGCCTGATGATGAAATAGTATTAACCATATCTTCCTGTTCGGCAGATAGTTGTGTACCTTTTAATAAACTGACCATACCAATTACACCGTTCATGGGTGTTCTGATTTCATGACTCATATTGGCAAGAAACTCAGTTTTGACTCGCGTTAACTCCTCAGCGTTTAACTTGGCCTTCTTTAATCTGCTGCTCATGTCCTTAAATGTATTCGCGGCAATCGCCAATTGTCCAATTTCATCTTTTCGATTGAGTCCGGGAATATCCTGGGTGTAATCACCTTTGATCAGTAAAGTAAATGTATCCGCAATGCCCTTGATGCCCCTCGAAATACTGTAGTTATAAATAAAGGCAATTAGCATAATAAACGGAATGGATAAGAATAAGACCAGTTTGATAATTTTTTCGTTATTGGTGACTTCCAGTTTACTCTGCGACGAGATCCCATCAAGAATGACTAGTGTACGTTCACGCAATTGATTCGCCAGCGTGGTAAACTCCAACGCCTCTCCGGCCATCACCACGTTAACTAAAGACAGATAGATACGATTTGCCTGCACCGCCTGATCAAAAGTGTAACGATAGCGGTTAATTAAATTAATAAAATCCTGATTATTAAAGTTTTTCTCGTTTTTCAAACGCGGCGACAGCTGTTGATTCAGACTAATGATCTTATCCAATTTGTTGTACACACTTTTTTTAATTTTATATTGTCTGCTTTTAATAAAGGAGTCGGCATCGAGGTTGGCTTCCAACCAATATTGTAAAATGGATTGACTTATTGATGTGGTTTCTAATTCATTTTTTTCTTTTGAGAATTCGATAATGGATTTTAGATATTCGGTCCCGGTTTTCCGGATTTCGGGCAATTTAACCTTTAGTAGATCCTGCTTAAACTCATAACGATTTTTTAGAGAATTGATATTGTCACCATAACGATTGACAACACCAACCATATTCTGGATTAATGCCTTGCTATCCGGATCGGTTGTTTCTTCATCGACTTTGGTCAGGTTATTGCTGATCAATTGATAGGTCGATAGCATTTTTTTAAAAATTGATTCACTGCCACCCCGTCCATAGACCAAGGCCATGCGCTGTAATTCGAGAATATCTTTATTGATGTCCAGCACTAATACGGTTTTTTCAGAGAGCGCCGACAAATCCGCTACAGATTTATCCAGATATTCAATTTTACCGGAAATAAAAATCGATAAGGAAATAAAAAGCATTATCACCAAGACGAAGCCAAGGGTGATTTTAATCCCGATTTTAAGATTATTAAAGAATGCGAACATTAAACGATAACTTAGTTATTACGAGCTTAAAAACTCGTACCATTTATCCAGGCTATAGTCATAATTATCCATAACGGTATTCCAGACCGCTATTTGGCGAAAGCGCCTTGTATAACTACCACCATCACGAACCTCACCGGGTTTGACGGATACTCTTCCGTCGGTTCCTTTCAGTTCTGTTCTCGCTTCCTTGCCTAGATACCAGTAGTCCCACTCCGCTTTACTCATCAATTCTCTGGAGCGTTCCGGATTTGAAATGTAATAACCCTGTCGCGCAATAAACGCGCCGGGATAACCGGACAACCACCAGTTCATATATTCATAGGCCGCATCTTTAACATAACCTGTCGTTTTCGCCGACAGGCACATTACACCATGCCAGGCACGATAGCCCTCTTTGGGTGACGCATAGGTGACCGGAATACCTTGTCCCTTGGATGCTGACACGCCTGGCGAGAACATGCTTTGAATTGAAATGCGGTTTGAAACCATATACTCGACAGACTGTGGTACTGATGTCCAGAAGCCAGCGAAATGTCCGTTTTGTTTTTTCTCGGTCAAAATCGAGAAGAGTTGATCGATCTCGGCAATGGTCATGTTACCGATGTTGGCAAACTTCATTAGACCACTTGCCTGCGCCGCTAACGCCGCATCGAAGATGCCGATGGTGGGTGCATTCACCAACGCGACCTTGCCTCGGTATTCATCATTCAATAACCAGGACCAACTTTCCGTTTCATAGGCGATGCCTTTGTTGATGACATTGGTGTTGTAACCAAAGGAATCGACATTATGTACATAAGGCATAAAACTGATTGTCTTGCCAGGGGTGGATCCTAATGATCCATCTGCTTGAACGTAGAGTAATTTATTTGGTGCATCCCCTTTACCGACCCAGGCGTCATCCGTAATTTTGCCTTTTTTGGTTAAGGCATTTATTTCTGGCCAATTTTTTATACGTTCAATTTCGATCGGCTGAATCGCGTGTGCCTGCCATAAAATGTTAATGCTATCCGACCACTGCTCATACAAATCAAATGACTGCGGGTTTGATGCTGCTTTTTGTAATACGGCGGCACTACCTTTTGGCTCAAACTCAAGATTAATCCCTAAATCTTTCATTGCCTGTTTTCTCAATTCTTCCTGCAACGTGACATGGGTCCCCATGACGCGTACTGTCGGAATTTTTTTCGAAAACACCATCGGCGCTTTGACAAGTCCATAACCGGCAATCGATGCCTTTGTGACATTGATTAAAAACTTTCGTCGTGACAGCGTTTCCTTTGGCATAAACCTAACCTTTTGATTCCTTTTAAAATCTTATTTACCCACATCAACCTGAGATCCAACGGACATCGTGTTGAAAAATCGAACCGGCACGTTACCAGTGACTCTATTAAATAGCGGCAACCAGCCCCGACAATTTAACTTACATATAATACGGGAATTATCCTGAAAGGTTGATATCAAGGGGGTAAATGCCGGGTTTGGTTGACTAAATCCTTGCACAGCCGATTGATCGGAACATAGTTCAAATGCCACCCCTGCCAGTAGCACCATTGGCGTAGTTAACTAAACGGCCCTGGCAACGCCCGATACAGGGGGGCCCATTGCGATGTCACTATTTATATAATGATCAATATGGATCGACGAATTCAGTTGTTCAGCTGTATCTGGATTTTGAGCAATCAGGGCAAATCTTCGCGGCTAAACCGGTTAGATGGGAGGAGCAAAACATGAGAGCAATCAAACCTGTCATGGTTGGCAAGTTAATTCTTTTTGTGCTGTTTCTCAGCCTTTCGTCCTGTGATGATGGCAGTAGTAGTGCGAGCGTCACTGCTGCGGCAAATGAACTGACACAATTATCAATCATCGGCGCCGATTTGGATCCAACTTTTTTACCGAACCAATATACTTATAGCTCAACGCTGGGATATTTAAGCGACTCAATCAAGATCGTCGCGGTACCGGCAACGGTAGGCGCTACGGTCACCGTCAATGGGATGGCGTTGGGAGCTGATAA
>CAMYMO010000428.1 GCA_947259425.1 uncultured Ectothiorhodospiraceae bacterium
CTCAGAATACCTATATATAGTGTCGTCCATTTAAAGTATGGCTTGAGAAGTCGGATTTACAACCAAACGTGCGTCAACAAACGCTTACAGTGACGCGACATGAGGGTATAATCCGCTGTTTTTAGCATTTTGACATACTGGGACGGTATTTTGAGTCAATCACCACAAACTTTTCAGGGTCTTATTCTGGCCTTACAACAATATTGGGCCGATCAGGGCTGTGTACTACAACAACCCTATGACAAGGAAATGGGCGCGGGCACCTTCCATCCGGCCACGTTCCTACGTTCAATTGGGCCCGAGCCCTGGAGTTCGGCCTATGTTCAACCCTGTCGGCGACCAACCGATGGACGTTATGGCGAAAATCCAAACCGCCTGCAGCATTATTATCAGTTCCAGGTTGTGATCAAACCCTCACCGCTTGATATCCAGGAACTGTATTTAGATTCATTACGCGCGCTGGGTATTGACCCATTGGTGCATGATATTCGCTTTGTTGAAGATAACTGGGAGTCTCCCACATTAGGCGCCTGGGGACTGGGTTGGGAAGTCTGGTTAAACGGCATGGAAGTCACTCAATTTACCTACTTCCAACAAATCGGCGGCCTTGAATGCAAACCAGTGACCGGTGAGATTACTTACGGACTGGAACGCATCGCCTTATATTTACAAAACAAAGAAAGTATCTATGATCTAGTATGGGCAGATGGCCCACTGGGTTTAGTTACTTATGGTGACGTTTATCATCAAAATGAAGTTGAGCAGTCGACTTATAATTTTGAACAGGCCAATACAGCGTTATTGTTTAACACCTTCGATCAATGCGAAAGTGAAAGCAATGTCCTAATCGAAAATAACTTACCACTTCCGGCTTATGAGCAAGTGATGATGGCTTCTCATGCATTTAACCTGTTGGATGCACGCCATGCAATTTCGGTAACCGAACGACAGCATTACATCTTAAGAATTCGTAACTTGTCACGCAATGTTGCACAGGCCTTTTATGATTCACGCGAGGCGCTCGGCTTCCCCTTATGTGGAAATGCGAATAAAGGGGGTGCGGCATGAGTAAAGCCCAGGATCTGTTAATTGAATTAGGTACTGAAGAATTACCACCCAAGGCATTGCTAAAGTTAATCACGGCCTTTAAAGATCACTTTGCCGCAGAATTAAAACAAGCTAAATTATCTTTTAATGACATAAAAGAATTTGCCACGCCCCGCCGTCTGGCTTTGATCGTAACGGGTTTAGATGCTCAACAAGCAGATAAAGAGATCGACCGACGTGGCCCTCCGTTACAAGCCGCCTTTGATGAAAACGGCGAACCCACCAAGGCCGCATTGGGTTTTGCTGAATCGTGCGGCATCGATATTAATGATGTCGAGAAAATTGAAAATGATAAAGGCGCCTGGTTATTTTACAAAGTATCCCAAAAAGGTGTAAAAACAACGGCTTTATTGCCTGAAATGGTTACCAATGTGTTACAAAAATTACCGATTCCTAAACGCATGCGCTGGGCTAATTTAGATGCCCAGTTTGTCAGACCCGTTCATTGGTTAGTGATGTTGTATGGAAAAGAATTGGTTGAAGCCGAAGTGTTAAGTGTGAAAAGTTCGAACACCAGTTTTGGTCACCGTTTTCATAACCCCGGTCCGATTAAACTGAAACAGGCTTCAGACTATGTAAACAAATTGTTGGATAAAGGCAAGGTCATTGTTGATTTCGAAACACGAAAACAAAACATCGTCGCACAAGTTGAAAAGATCGCTGAGCAGCAAAATGCCAAGGCCGTGTTAGACAACGATTTGTTAAACGAAGTCACCTCTATGGTCGAATGGCCCGTAGCAATACTCGGTAACTTTGAAGCGCGCTTTTTAGATATTCCGCAAGAGGCCTTAATCTCGACCATGTCGGCCCATCAAAAATATTTTCATTTGATCGATAAGCAAGGAAAACTACTACCGCACTTTATTACCGTTGCTAACATTGCCAGTAAAGATATGAGCAAAGTGATCGAAGGTAACGAACGTGTTATTCGTCCACGTTTTTCGGATGCCGAATTTTTCTGGAATCAGGATCGCAAACACCCACTTGAGAATCACATTGAATCAACCAAATCGGTTCTGTTTCAAAAACAAATGGGAAGCCTCTATGACAAATCTCAGCGCGTGGAAAAATTAGCCGACGTAATCGCAGAGAAGATCGATGCCAATAAACGGTTTGTAAAACGCAGTGCTGAATTAGCCAAGTGTGATCTGATGACGGAAATGGTCCATGAATTTCCCGAACTACAAGGCATCATGGGTCGCTATTACGCGATACATGACAAAGAAGAAGCCGAGGTTGCGCAGGCCATCGATGAACATTACATGCCACGCTTCGCCGGCGATCAGCTACCCCAAACCAAAACAGGGCAAGCCTTAGCGATTGCCGATCGACTCGATACCCTGCTCGGCATTATTGCCGCAGGCCAATTACCCAGTGGTGATAAAGACCCATATGGTCTACGTCGTGCCGCGCTGGGTGTGTTACGCATCATGATCGAGTGTGATTTAACATTAGATATCAATGAGTTAGTAGATAAGCATACTGAACACCTACCCGCCGAGCTTGAAGCAGAAACCGCAGTGAGCACTACGGTCGACTTCATACTGGAACGCTTAAAGACCTACTACCTGAATAAAGACATCAAGGTTGATGTTTATGAGGCGGTTAAATCCCAACGGCCGACGCAACCCAATGATTTCGATGCGCGCATTCATGCGGTCGCCAGTTTCCAGACCGATGCCGCCGCGACCAGCCTGGCTGCCGCAAACAAACGAATCTCGAATATCCTTAAAAAGTCGAAAGAGGTGATTCCTGAATCGATCGATCAAAAATTATTGACTGAAGCAAATGAAGAAAAACTCGCGAAACAGGTACTTGAGCTACATGAACGAATCTCACCGCTGATAGAATCACGTGATTACGGCAATATCCTGGTTATATTAGCGGCACTAAAAGATAACGTTGATGACTTCTTTGATCATGTCATGGTGAATGACGAAGATAAAAGTCTGCGCCTTAATCGATTAGCGATCCTGAATCAATTACGTAATCTGTTTTTGGGTGTCGCCGATATTTCTAAACTGCAATCGGTCAATTAATGATGTCTGAAACCAACCCGGATTCTTATCAAGCCATGCTCGATGCCGTACAAGCCTTTCATGATAAACATGATTTTAAAAACACCGGTGGTGAAGAACTTACCTATCGTATCGCCTTGATGGTCGAAGAACTCGGTGAAGTTTCTGAGTGTGTCACCAAAGGCAAACCAGTTGAAGAGCTGGCGGAAGAAGTCGCCGATTTAACTATTTTACTGATCGGTACCGCTATTGCCGCTGATTTTGATTTAAAACAGGCGTTTTGGAAAAAAATGGATAAACTCATGCAGCGTCAATCTAAAATGATTGATGGTCGTATTCGGGTATCTGAGTTTCGGGAAAAATAGTTAATTAGTCGCAACAATGAAGTTAATTATTCTAGACAGAGACGGTGTGATCAATCAGGATTCAGATGAGTTCATCAAATCCGCCGATGAATTTATACCTATTCCTGGTTCGCTTGAGGCCATTTCACGTTTAAATCATGCTGGTTATTCAGTCATGGTCGCCACCAACCAATCCGGAATCGCACGTGGTTTATACACGATTGAAACCCTTAATACGATGCACGATAAATTGCGTCGTTTATTAAGTGCATTTGGTGGTCACATTGATGGTATTTTTTACTGTCCCCATGGCCCGGACGATCATTGTGAATGCCGAAAACCTAAAACCGGTTTGTTTATCGATATCGCACAACGATCGCAATGTAATCTAAATAATGTTTATGCCGTCGGCGACTCGCTGCGTGATTTACAGGCCGCCGAGGCGGTGGGTGCGAAACCCGTGCTGGTCAAAACCGGTAAAGGTTTACGCACCCTGCAGCATAAAGATACCATTCAACACATACCGGTTTTTGATAACTTATCTCATTTTGTCGATAGTTTATTGGCAGAATAACGGACACGATAATGCGTTTAATTGGATCTATACTTTTTAGTATCTACACAATCATCTCAACCATTGTTACAGGCTTGATATGTCTGTTGCTATTTCCCTTTCCTTATTATCTACGCTATTTGGTCATAAAGGCCTATGCTATCACGGTGATTAACGCCTTAACGCTTTTCTGTGGCATTAAATATAGCGTAGAAGGTAAAGAAAATTTTAGCGGCGAACCCGTTATTGTATTTTGTAAACATCAATCTACCTGGGAAACCTACGTATTACAGGTTATCTTCCCGGCCTTAAGCTTTGTGTTTAAACAGGAACTTTTCTGGATTCCATTCTTTGGCTGGGGGTTGATGGCAATGAAACCGGTTGCAATCAAACGTGGAACCGGCAAAAAGGCCGTTAAACAAGTCGTCACCCGTGGCACGAAACGATTAAACGAAGGCCTCTGTGTCGTGATCTTCCCAGAGGGTACTCGCACCAAACCCACCGGCCCAGGCCGTTATCGCCTTGGCGGTGCCATCTTAGCGGCAGAAAGTGGTTACCCGGTTATTCCCGTGGCGCATAATGCCGGCGAGTTCTGGCCACGCAAAAGTTTCATCAAACACCCAGGACATATTACGGTCCGGGTCGGCCCGCAAATCACCAGCAAAGGGAAAACACCAGAGGCGATATTAGCCGAAGCAAAAGACTGGATTGAGACCCAAATGCCCGAGATCACCCAGGGCCCGTACCAGTCAAAATAAGTAACCCCTTGTTTTTCATATTAATTCTGTCCGCACAAATCCATATAAATTGTGTATAATTTCTCCATAATCTGGGGAGGTTATGATATGTATAGCGACACACGACTATTAGGGCCGGATACGGACCTGGATGAATTTCTGACAAAACTCAAAACCCCATGGAAAACCATGGATTCAGATATGGATACTGCACTGGGTATTATCACCAATCATGCAAAAACTGAGTTTGAAATTGAAACCACACAACTGATGAGCGTGATGAAACAACAAGGCGGTCAGATATCGATCGAGTTTCCCAGCTGGCAAGCGGATGTTGAAAAGGCGTTTATCAATCAATACGGTCTGATCGACGGCAAACTTATTTTTAACAAAGTTCTGATGCGTCTTTTCCAGATCTCGAAGGGGACTGAACAACAACTGCATTAACCGTTGGCATTCGTTTTTTTCATGCTTCCGCGTTACTCACTATCAGCGTAAAATACACGCGTGCAAAACAAATACAACCAAAAAACCAAATTCACTCAAAACATAAAATGCTCGTTCGAGAATTTTGATCTTACCTTTATTGGTACAAGACATCAGGACCATCCAATCTACAAACCCGGATTCCATTATTACGATTTTACCTTAGCAACAAAAGAACAGATGCAAACCATCAGCTGGACAAGTGGTACAGGCGAGATTATTTCGGTCTACTTTGAAATCAATCAACAAAAATTTAGTTTAGAGCTTGGCATGGCCGATAACTTCGGTATATTGGCAAACGACGAGTTAGTGGTATCAAAACTCGATTAAAAGGAAATAAGAACTCAAAAGGAAATTAATATGAAAGTGATAATTATTACCGGCTTGATTTTATTCTCTCAAATAATTTTTGCGGCTTCTGATGGCCCAACTAATAATTCCGGCGAAAATGACCTCAAATTAACGGGATTTCGTGAACTCAGCTGGGGCGATCCCGTTTCACAACATGAAAGCAAGTTAACCTTGTTTCAAAAAGGAGAGGGATTTGCACTTTATCAACGCAAAGATGAAACCTTGCTCATCGGCACGGCAAAACTGACTAACTTAATTTACAGTTTCAACAACGGGAAATTTACCGGCGTCATATTTTATACGAAAGATTTATCGAATAAGACCGCTATCACCGCGTTACTGGATCAAACACTTTCCAAAAAACGGCGCAAACCCGGCAGTAATGATCGTTACATTAGCTGGATTCACAAGCAGGTGAACGCAGGCATAAAATGCGGTAACACGAACATTTGCCAGATTTTTTATACCACCAGCAAAAAAAGATAACTAGGTACTATCCAGGTGTGGTTCATGTTCTTTAATCAATAGGCCTTTACGACCACTTAAGAAGCTCGCTGCTTTCGCGACCAGGAATCCCAGCCCAAAACGTAGTAGTCGGAAAAAATGGTTGGGATAAGAAAAGGTAAGTTTGGTAAAGTACCAACCAATCTGGGGACGTTTATAAAAAGCTTTTAGTATTTCCTGATAATGTCGATCGAGCTCTTTAACGGTGATTCCTTCCGGTGCCCAAACGAAATTCATGCCATTCATTTTTTCCCAATGATCATCACGTATATTAGTTCCATAGATGTCACGATAAATAGGTGAACCAGGGTAAGGAGTAAACTTGGTCAGGTTCATGATGGTCATCGGAATATTGCGAATAAAATCTTTGGTCTGTTCGATGGTGTGCTCATCTTCACCAGGGAAACCCAGCATAAACAGCCCTTTGGTTCGAATCCCTGCATCGTAAGTCCATTTCACGGCTTGTGCGGACTTTTCGACTTCAGCTAGCTTATCCATTTTCTTCAATAGGTCGTTTGAACCGGTTTCCAAACCAAAACTGATCTCCCAACAACCAGCTTTTTTCATTAGCTCTAAGACATCCGGCTTTACCGTATCAACACGGGCGGTACAACTCCAGGTCATCTGCAATCCATCCTCAAGGATATAATTACATAACTCTTCGACCCGCACTTTACTTGCCAAAAATAAATCGTCGACAAAACCAATATGGTTGACACCGTATTTTTCATGTAATTGTTTCATCATGTCGAAAACGACTTTGGGCGAATAGTGGCGGACGCGTGCACCAAAGGTCGAGGTATCGCAAAATTTACAATGAAACGGGCATCCACGCGAGGCGGCGATGGTGGCGACCGGTCCGCGCGGAAAATCATAAATCGCGGGTTTATAGGCTTTCGGAAAATCGGGCAATAAATCCCAGGCCGGGTAGGGCAGTTCATCTAAAATTT
>CAMYMO010000429.1 GCA_947259425.1 uncultured Ectothiorhodospiraceae bacterium
ACCGGGTAGAACAACAAACCATTTAATTCTTCAATAACCGGTAAGACAGATTTACGTGAAACCGAGGTCCAGCAACCAAAAATCACGTCAACTTTTTCTTTTTCGATTAACTCACGTGTTTTTTCTGCAAATAAAGGCCAGTTAGATGCTGGGTCAACCACCACGGCTTCCAGTTTCTTACCTAACAAACCACCTTTTTTATTCTGTTCTTCAACCATCATTAAAACGGTATCTTTCAAAGTAGTTTCACTAATCGCCATGGTGCCAGATAATGAATGTAAAACACCTACTTTAATCGTATCAGCTGCTTGTGCCGATGCGGTAAAACCCAATACGGCTGCACTGACGACCGTATATTGCGCTACTTTCTTAAGCCAGTTACGCATGACTAACCTCCGAGAAATTTTTATTGATATTAGATTAGGAAAAGGTGCTAAAGCGAATTCCTAACCTGTCGCTTTAGCACCAAATAGTTCTTACGATTTATTACTATTTTTTTAGTTTAGAAGCCGTATGTAACACCCGCTACCATTGAGTCGTTGTACTCAGTACCAGTACGATCTTCACCAGCAAAGGTATATTGAATATAAGCTTCGGCACCGGTTTTACCAATTGGCTTAGAGGCTGTTACATTAAAATGACGAAAGCCTGAGGTCGAAGTTGTTGCTGAACCTAGCTCACTGTTATCACTGTCATCATAAGTATAGTAACCATAATCAAGAGCCAGACCAATATCGCTACCAACCGTTGTTGACCAACCGGCTTTCCAGTAGATATCACCTGAGTTACCCCACCAACCATCTGTCAATAAATATTGCGCGCCAACATAAAAGTCGCCAGGGAAGGTTATCGTACCTGTGGCTTCTAATAAATCTGAGTCATCTACGTTAATGTAAATATACTGAATTAAGCCAACGTCCCAACCAAAGCCTTTACCAAACGTTCCTGCATAACCACCATAGAAATCATTTTCAAAGCCATTGGTATCAGTTTTAGTATCCGCAGGTGCTTCGTATGAATAACTTAAGTTAGAGAACCACCAACCGGCATACCAGCCATCTTTGTGAGCCCAATCCACACCACCTTGAATAGCCGTATTTGTATTTTCTTCGAAAATACCACGTAACAAATATTTAGAGTGAATACCGACATTGTAAGAAACTTCAGCCTGTGCAGTTTCAGGGGCTGCAAAGCTCCCGCCAACGGCTACAGTTGCAGCCACTGCTGCTGCGGTTAGGTTAAGTTTTAAAGATTTCATTTATCTACTCCTGAGTAGTTTATGTTTTATTAAAATTTTTCAGCTCGTATTCCCGAAAATGCGTCACAACAGTGCATTTCCTCCCATCATTCATTCTCTGAACAAATGAACACAACCGATGTAAGGCATAAGAGCAAAGGCCGTGCCAACCCATTTTTTCTATATTTATCAACTAGTTAAGTTATTTTAGCAGTTCATATCAATGTCGATATGTGCTATTAAAGTGCGCTTGCACCACGATGATGAACCAAAGTGGTGCCAAAAAGAGAAATTGTACGGTTTTTAAGAGATAATGCTATCTAGGCGATGCTGGTTTCTTGCAGCATCCCTTGCTCGATCAAGATTCGCTCAATTTTATCCAGCCCCTCGCCTGTTTTAAGATTGGTAAAGATAAAAGGGCGATCGCCACGCATCTTTTTGGCATCGCGATCCATTACCTCGAGCGATGCGCCGACATGTGGCGCCAAATCGATTTTGTTAATCACTAATAAGTCTGACTTAGTAATACCCGGCCCCCCCTTTCTTGGGATCTTATCGCCGGCAGAAACATCAATGACATAAATCGTAAAATCAGACAACTCGGGGCTAAAGGTCGCGCTTAAGTTATCGCCACCACTTTCCACTAAAACCATATCAAGGTTTTCGAAGCGTGTGTTTAAATCGGCTACTGCTGCGAGATTCATCGACGCGTCTTCACGTATCGCGGTATGCGGGCAGCCTCCGGTCTCCACGCCAATGATTCGGTCTTCACTTAAAGCGGAACGTTTAATTAAAAACTGGGCATCTTCTTTAGTATAAATATCATTGGTCACCACTGCGATATTAAAACGTTCACGCATTGAGTTGCACAAGGCCTCAACCAATGCCGTTTTACCCGATCCAACCGGACCACCCACTCCAACTCTTAATGCTTGATCTTGTGACATTAATAATTCCTCGTCTTTAACATTTACTCCGCGTCATCCCCTATGTTCTCCGTGATTAATTTATATTACTGGATTCCCGCCTGCGCGGGAATGACGAAACCAGGATTCCCGCGCATCGTGCCCTCAAAGAATAAATAGAGGGTATTCGCGGGAATGACAAAAAACAGGATTACCTAAGCATTATTTGTCATTCTCTTGAAGCTCATTACACGTCATTCTCTTGAAGCTCATTACACGTCATTCTCTTGAAGCTCATTACACGTCATCCTCTTGAAGCTCATTACACGTCATCCTCTTGAAGCTCATTACACGTCATTCTCTTGAAGCTCATTAAACGTCATTCTCTTGAAGCTCATTACACGTCATTCTCTTGAAGCTCATTACACGTCATTCTCTTGAAGCTCATTACACGTCATTCTCTTGAAGCTCATTACACGTCATTCCCGCGCAGGCGGGAATCCATCTATGATTATACTATTTCACTATAAAGATCCCTCCAATCTGGATTGATCTTTTCAATTAAATTAACCTTCCACTGACGATTCCATTTTTTAAGTTGTTTCTCACGTAAGATCGCCGTTTCCATATCTCCGCATAATTCATACCAAACCAAACTATGTACCTCGTATTTTTTGGTAAAACCTTGCACAAAATTATTTTTATGTTCCCAAACACGTTTTACTAGATCCGATGTCACACCGATATAAAGTGTGCCATGTCTTTTGCTAGCAAGAATATATACGCATGGCGTCTTTTCCATCGCCCTATATTACTGGATTCCCGCCTCCGCGGGAATGACGAAACATAGATTCCCGCACATCGTGCCCCTCAAAGAAATAAATAGAGGGTATTCGCGGGAATGACGAAACTTAGATTCTCGCGCATCGTGCCCCTCAAAGAAATAAATAGAGGGTATTCGCGGGAATGACGAAACATAGATTCCCGCGCATCAAAATTCCCGTACCCGTTGGAATAGTGAAAGCTGCATTCCACAATCAAGGGAATGATCTAGTTATGACCGAAACAATCTGGAATACTGTGTTTCATGCAGTGCACTGGCCATACTGACTGCAGGTGCAAGCATCCCAATATTTTCATCGGTTACTTGCAATCCAATTTCAACGGCTGCAGGAATCTCTTCTGCAACCGATAGTAAAATTTTTTGTCCGGCCGTTTGTCCTAACGGCACCAGTTTAATTGCGGCCGCGACCTGGTTTTCCAACCATGCCCAAAGGTAGCCATATGATATTTCAGTTAGTGATATTTTCCACTCAAGCGCGGCAAGTGATAACAACGTCGCAAAGCTAGCGCTATCTGATTTTTTATAGTCTTCAGCCTTGTTAATACCGAGATCAGTCAATAATATCGCCAGTGCTCGTCCTAATTGCAAATCCTCTGCGACCAATTCACTGGATTCACGCGAAGCAATTAAAAACTGGCTCCATTGTTTGATATCACTTTCATTATTATCCGACCAAGCTAGATAAAGACGCTTTAACACTGGTATATCGAGGTGACACAAACTGTGAGATATCTGACCCTGTATCCATTGTTTCACATCATCTTCATCCGTGATCCATTCAGCATGCAGCGCATATTCTAATCCTTGTGAATAGGCATAAGCACCTACGGGTAAGGCCGGGCTAATTAACTGCCATAAACGTAACATCGCCAACGATTGAATATTTTCGTTTTTCATCAGGTTGATTTTATCTCAACATGATTAATGACTATGGTGATGATGGCCGCCACCATAAGCTCCGGACTCAGGCTCAAAAGTCGCCTGCTGGCACGTTGTGTTAATACCTAAACCTGCCAACATCTCATCGAGCACATGATCGTGCAAATAACGAATGCTATTATCATTTATTTGCAGTGGCACATGTCGATTGCCTAAATGATAGCAGGCCCTGGCAAACAAGGTTGCATCGTTTATCTCTGCGATGGAAACGGTTTCTTCTGCGGCCTTAATCATGATAACCGTACCGTCTTCAGCCTTGATCGCATCACCGCCACGTAAAATGGTACCGCGTGGTAACATCAAGCCGATTTCGTTGCCGTTATCCAGAGTGGCCTTTAAACGACTTTTTTGTCGCAATTCATACGGTAAGGTTAGCGTCTCATCATACTGATGTTGATAGCCTAACACTTCACTTGCTTTAATCATTACTTAACTGCCTTAAAACAAAAAGTACTTTTGCGCCAGAGGCAATACGTCAGCCGGTTCACAGGTAAGTAATTGACCATCAGCACGTACTTCATAAGTTTGCGAGTCAACTTCGATCCTGGGTTGGTAATCATTCAGGCGCATATCACTTTTACGAATTGAACGTGTATTACTTACTGCAGCGACTTGTTTTGATAGATTAAGTTGATCGGCAACCCCTGCTTCCAGGCCGGCTTTCGATAAGAATGTTAAACATGTATGGGCGCGAGCACCACCCAACGCACCGAACATATAACGATAATGTACTGGCTGCGGAGTTGGTATCGAGGCATTCGGATCGCCCATTGGCGCGGCCGAAATGAATCCACCTTTTATGATTAACGAGGGTTTTGTTGCAAAGAAAGCGGGCTTCCATAAAACCAGATCGGCCAGCTTACCGACTTCAATCGAACCTACTTGATCGGCTATCCCGTGTGTAATCGCCGGATTAATCGTATATTTAGCAATATATCGCTTGGCCCGATAATTATCATTTCGATCACTATCTTCGCTTAAACAACCACGTTGGACTTTCATCTTGTGTGCCGTCTGCCAGGTACGGGTGATCACTTCACCAACACGACCCATTGCCTGTGAATCTGAGGCGATCATTGAAAACGCGCCAAGGTCATGCAAAATATCTTCAGCAGCAATCGTCTCGCGACGAATACGTGATTCGGCAAAGGCAACGTCTTCGGCAATATTAGGATCCAGATGATGACAAACCATCAACATGTCAAGATGTTCATCGATGGTATTGACCGTATAAGGGCGCGTTGGATTGGTGCTGGATGGCAAAACATTCGCTTCGCCACACGCCTTAATGATATCTGGTGCATGCCCACCACCTGCACCTTCGGTATGATAGGTATGTATCACCCGACCCTTAAAAGCCGCCAGGGTATCTTCCACAAAACCCGATTCGTTTAAGGTATCAGTATGGATCGCAACCTGTATATCACTTTGCTCGGCAACGGTTAAACAGTTATCGATCGCCGCCGGGGTTGTGCCCCAATCTTCATGTAATTTTAAACCCATCGCACCCGCTGCAACCTGTTCGATTAAACCATCGGGTGTGCTTGCGTTGCCTTTGCCTAAAAAACCCAGGTTCATCGGTAAATCATCCGCCGCCTGCAACATGCGATGAATGTTCCACGGGCCAGGTGTACAGGTAGTCGCATTGGTTCCGGTTGCCGGTCCGGTTCCACCACCGAGCATGGTCGTCACGCCTGACATTAAAGCTTCTTCAATCTGCTGTGGACAAATAAAATGAATGTGTGCGTCGATACCGCCGGCCGTTAAAATTTGTCCTTCACCTGCTATCGCTTCGGTGCCAGGGCCGATTACGATATCAACACCGGGTTGTACATCCGGATTACCCGCTTTACCAATGGCGTTGATCCGTCCATCCTTGATACCAACGTCGGCCTTAATCACGCCCCAGTAATCAAGGATTAATGCATTAGTGATCACCGTATCGACTACGTCCTTACTCGTTGCCTGACTTTGCCCCATACCATCGCGTATCACTTTACCGCCACCGAATTTTACCTCATCACCATATATCGTCTTATCTTCTTCGACTTCGATAAGAATTTCGGTGTCGCCTAAGCGTACCCGGTCACCTTTGGTTGGACCGTACATCTCGGCATAAGCCTGTTTACTGATCTTACCCATTGTTAATATTCCTTGTCCGTCTAAATTCCTAAGTAATATGAATTAGAGTGATCCCATTATTTTTCCGTTGAAGCCAAACACATTTCGGTTGCCATCATAAGCCACGACTTCGACTTCGCGTGTTTGTCCCGGTTCAAATCTTACTGCTGTGCCTGCGGCAATGTTTAAACGAAAACCTTTCGTTGCCTCGCGGTCAAAGTCCAAAGCAGAGTTGGTTTCATAAAAATGGTAATGCGATCCGACTTGTATCGGGCGATCACCCGTATTGGCGACACGTATTTTTTTTGTTTCTCGTCCTGAGTTTAATTCAATTTCACCATCATCTATAATATATTCGCCTGGTTTCATTATGAATTCCTCTTATTGTTGTTATGTTTTCTTTGTTGTATTTATTATTAGTATATCTAAATTAAACGATCGGATTATGTACCGTGACCAGCTTGGTCCCGTCAGGGAAAGTCGCCTCAACTTGTACATCATGAATCATATCGGCGATGCCGTCCATCACATCATCTACGTTTAATAGTGTCGTACCATAACTCATCAATTCGGCAACGGTTTTACCTTCTCGTGCACCTTCAAGAATCGCCGCAGAGATATACGCGACGGCTTCAGGGTAGTTTAATTTTAAACCTTTCGCTTTACGGCGCTCTGCCAACATGCCAGCGGTAAAGATCATCAGCTTATCTTTCTCTCTAGGGGATAGTTCCATAAAGTTTTACTCCATACACTATATATTAGTCAAACTCTAATTAGTTCAGCGTTTTCTGCAAGCCCGGACTTCTAAATGGACGGGTTTACGAAATCACATTTTTTACTTTAGCTCTGGCAACCGATACAACAATGGCCCAGGGCTACTTTAAGTATTCCAAATTCGCGGCGGCTCAGCAGATCGACCAATCCACTCATATCGTATCGCCTGCCAGACCCGGGTAAAAT
>CAMYMO010000430.1 GCA_947259425.1 uncultured Ectothiorhodospiraceae bacterium
AGCTTATGGGGAGTATATAATGAAAGAAAATATTCTCGATGTATTAATGTACTTATTTGAAAATTACATGAATGATGAGATTGAAGCCGACAAAGACGAAGAGGCTTTACGTACCGAATTGCAACAAGCGGGTTTTCATCATCTACAAATAAGTAAAGCATTCGATTGGTTAGAAGGTTTAACCAATTTACAGGACGAAGCGCTAATACCGACCCAGCACAATGTATCGATTCGTGTCTATACTGAACAGGAAACCGAACGTCTTGATACCGAGGCTCGAGGTTTTTTACAATTCTTAGAGAATGTCGGTGTGCTCGATCACTCTGCACGCGAGCTCGTGGTTGATCGAATCATGGCGCTCGATGAAGATGATGTGGATATGGAGCATTTAAAGTGGGTTGTGTTAATGGTGTTGTTCAACCAACCTGGCCGCGAAGAGGCGTATGCGTGGATGGAAGATTTGGTGTTTGATGAAAATGCAGGTATCTTACATTAATCAATTAGATAAAGTTTTACATGGATGCCCGCTGTTGCGGGCATTTCGCTATGCAGGATTTATACAGTAAGTTAAGGAAGGATCATGGCTAAAAGTCTCGTTATCGTGGAGTCACCAGCCAAAGCAAAGACCATTAAAAAATATTTGGGTAAAGGCTTTGAGGTACTGGCCTCATATGGTCATGTACGCGATTTATTACCTAAAGAAGGCGCAGTCGATCCCGCCAATGACTTCGCGATGAAATATCAACTCATTGAAAAGAATGAGAAGCATGTCGATGCCATCGTTAAGGCATTAAAGAAAGCCGACAATTTATACCTCGCAACTGACCCGGATAGAGAAGGCGAAGCCATCTCATGGCACCTGTATGAGATTTTGCAAGAGCGTGGATTGCTTGATGACAAAACCGTAGGTCGGGTTTCGTTCAATGAAGTCACAAAAAAAGCGATTAAAGAAGCCGTTGAACATCCTGAAGAGCTTTCTAAAGATTTAATTAATGCGCAACTGGCTCGTCGTGCATTGGACTATCTTGTTGGTTTTAACCTCTCACCGTTATTATGGAAAAAGATTCGTCGCGGTCTGTCTGCCGGGCGAGTACAAAGTCCGGCATTACGTTTGATTGTCGAGCGTGAACTCGAAATAGAAAAGTTTAATCCGAAAGAATACTGGACAGTGCAGGCCGATGTCGAAACCGAAGGCACCCCATTCACATCCAAATTATTTACCTATGAAGGTAAAAAGCTAACGCAGTTTGCGATCAACAATGAGAAAAAGGCCAAGGCAGCAGAAAAAGCGATTGATGATGCGGCACAAGGTGAGCTTAAGATCGCCAAGGTCGATAAGAAAAAACGTAAACGAAACCCAACCGCGCCCTTTACGACATCTACGATGCAACAGGAAGCCGCGCGTAAACTTGGTTTTACCGCCCGCAAAACCATGAGTGTTGCCCAACAGCTCTATGAAGGTATTGAGCTGGAAGGTGAAACCGTTGGTTTGATTACCTATATGCGTACTGACTCGGTTAACCTTTCCGAGGATGCATTAAACGAGATTCGAGAATTCATCGCTGAACGTTATGGTAAAAATAATGTGCCTGCCGAGCCGCGTACTTACAAAACCAAATCCAAAAATGCACAGGAAGCGCATGAGGCGGTACGCCCTACTTCGGTTTTGCATGAACCTGCCAAGATTAAAAAGTCTCTGACTAAAGATCAGTTTCGTTTATACGGCTTGATCTGGAAACGGACCGTGGCCTGCCAAATGATCCATGCCACCCTGGATACGGTATCTGTTGATCTGGCAGCCAATGATGAGATTGTATTCAGAGCGAATGGTTCGACCCTGGTTGATCCGGGTTTTATGGCGGTTTACCAGGAGGGTGCCGATGATGTCAAAGCCAGTGACGATGACGAAAAGATGTTGCCGCCGCTGGAAGAAGGTAAAATGGTCAAGTTAATCAAGATTAAACCGGAACAACATTTTACTGAACCACCACCCCGTTATTCAGAAGCCTCATTAGTTAAGTCACTTGAAGAGCATGGGATTGGTCGTCCTTCAACTTATGCCTCGATCATTTCAACCTTGCAGCATCGTGAATACGTTGAGATGGATAAGAAACGCTTTATCCCGACCGATGTGGGCCGAATCGTTAATAAATTTTTAACCGAGCATTTTACCAACTACGTTGATTACGATTTTACCGCGCGCATGGAAGACGAACTGGATGCGATCTCACGTGGTGAAAAAGACTGGGTCCCGATCATGAAAAATTTCTGGGAACCGTTTAAAGAATTAGTCGATGATAAGGAAAAGAATGTCGATCGCAAAGATGTGACCCATGAAGCGATCGATGAAAAATGCCCCGAATGTGGTGGTGATTTAGCAATACGTTTGGGGCGTCGTGGTCGTTTTATTGGCTGTAATAATTATCCTGAATGTTCCTACACTCGAAATGTAAACGGCGACGATGACAGTGAAGATCAAGCCGCTATTGAAGGACGTAAATGTCCCGAATGCGAATCGGACCTGCTAATTCGTCATGGCAAATACGGAAAGTTTATTGGTTGCAGTGGTTATCCGGATTGCCGTTTCATAGAGCCGTTGGAAAAACCCGAAGACATGGGCGTGAAGTGTCCCGAATGTAAAAAAGGCAATATGCTCAAGCGTAAATCACGTCGTGGCAAGATCTTCTTTTCCTGCGAGCATTATCCAACCTGTAAATATGCGGTCTGGAATGAACCGATTGATAAGACCTGTCCTGAGTGTTCATGGCCGATGTTGACTAAGAAAGTCACTAAACGCCGTGGAACCGAGTATGTTTGCCCGCAGCAAGACTGTAATTATGTTGAAGCAGCGGAAGATGAGGATGAAGAACAGGCAGAAGGCTGAGCATTTGGTATAATTAAACTATGTCCGATAACGCCAAACTAAGCCTGCTTGATTCATTTTCCTGTTTAGCGGATGCCTGTCCGGATGATTGTTGTCATCAGTGGAATGCTCATGTTGATAAAGAAACCCTGGGCAAATGGCAGACCATAAATGATCCCGCCAAACGTCAGGCCTTGATCGGTACCATCGAAGAGTCCAGCCAGAATCCAAATGAGCTGGTATTAATCCGAAAAGAAAATGGGAATTGTATCCATCTTGATGAAGATGGATTGTGTGATATTCAACGTTCTTTCACGCATGCGTATTTACCGCAGGCGTGTCAGATGTTTCCCCGCGAAATCATGAACAAAAACACTTTGCGTTTTGAAACCGCACATCTATCCTGTCCAGCAATTATCGAATTGCTTGCGCATGCGGATCGAAAAAGCTTGATTGATAATGAAAGTGCATTATATGGCTCACAAGGCCTGGATATCATTAGTCAGCTCTCCAATTCGATGCATCATTATCTGGAAAGTATTTTTAAACTGGATGACATCTATCTAGGCCTGAAACTCTATGCACTTTCCACGGTGATTGCCGAGATCATGCAGCTGGCCACAGAAGATACGCTAACCACCGAATTGCTGAATAGTCGTTACCAACTGTCACCCGAACAATTGCATAAAAAATGGCAACAATGGCGCGATGAATCCCATAATAAAGAGTTCGAGCGCGATAAAACCGAGATAAAAAATTTCCTGCAAACCCTGGATACGGGTCTGATGGCAAAATACAAACAGCCTTTAGAGGAACGCTTCAAGATCACGATACCCAATTTGAGTTTGACCAATTTTATAAAATGGCGTGAACAGACTGATATCGAACGCTATGAGCCGTTTTTTGAAAAATATATTTACGTTAAATTTTTAAATCACGGCTTCCCCTGGAATCCGATTCAAAGTAATCATGCGGCGACGTTCCTGGATTGTATGTTTGGGTTAATCCTGTGCCACCATATTATCACCGCCTATCACCACGCCAATATTCCGGTCGATGAAGATATGTTGAAAAAAATTACCTATACCGTTGAAAAGATAAATGCCGACAACTTTGATAATTTCCGACTAATCAGTGAAAAACCCGAACTACTTAAGATAAATCATTACAATTTATTCTTTACATTACTGGTTTAGCTCGTCAGTTTTGCTATAAACTCTCCCCTTTTTAATGACCCAGGAAAGGCAAATAGTGTCAGCCAGCCATAAAGCTAACGGTTGCATAATCAGGTGATACACGAATCATTCTCAGCATCAACAATCGCTCAAGCAATCAGGGCCTTAAAGCAAGGTGGAGTGATCGCCTACCCGACCGAAGCGGTTTTTGGCCTGGGCTGTGACCCCGATAATGAGCAGGCCCTACAAGCCTTACTTGATTTAAAACAGCGTCCTGCAGATAAAGGTCTGATTATCATTGCTTCTGAGGTCAAACAATTAGCGCCTTACCTTGAAGCGATTCCTGATGACTTATGGCAAAAGGCAATTTCGACCTGGCCAGGACCGGTTAGCTGGTTAATGCCGGTCAAATCATCGGTTTCTAATTTGTTGACCGGAGCGCATAACACGATTGCGGTGCGCGTTACCGCGCACCCGGTGGCAAAGGCGTTGTGCGAACAATTTGCTAAACCGATAGTATCGACCAGTGCGAACAAAACGAATCATCCACCTGCACTTTCTGCTATAGACGTATACGAGCAGTTTGAAGGTAACGTCGATTGTATTGTTGACGGTGAAGTTAATACGAATTCTCAACCAAGTGAAATACGCGACTTATTAAGCGATAAAGTAATACGAGGCATCAATGGCAAGTAACAGTGAAAAAGTAAAAGACTATTTATTAGGCCTGCAAGATTCAATCTGTCAGGGATTGGCAGCAGAAGATGGCAGTAAAGACTTCATTGAAGATGCCTGGCAACGTGATGGTGGCGGGGGTGGTCGCTCCCGCGTGCTGGAAGACGGTGAAGTATTTGAAAAGGCCGGTATCAATTTTTCGCATGTCTATGGTGAGGGGCTACCGGCGTCGGCAACCGCGCATCGCCCTGAGTTGGCCGGCCGGTCTTTTCAGGCCCTGGGCGTTTCTTTGGTCATTCATCCGCGTAATCCTTATGTGCCCACCTCGCACGCCAATGTACGTTTTTTTATTGCCGAAAAACCCGGTGCCGATCCCGTTTGGTGGTTTGGTGGTGGTTACGATATGACGCCATACTATGGTTTTGAAGAAGATTGCCAACACTGGCATCAAACCGCGAAACAGGCCTGCGATCCCTTTGGTGAAGATGTCTATGCCCGTTATAAAAAATGGTGTGACGATTATTTTTATTTAAAACATCGCGATGAACCACGCGGTATTGGCGGATTATTTTTTGATGATTTAAATGAATGGGGTTTTGAGAAAAGTTTCGAATTTATGCAAAGTGTTGGCAACAGTTATTTAACGGCCTATCAGCCGATCGTCGCCAAACGAAAAGCCACCGCGTATGGTGAACGTGAACGAGATTTTCAGCTTTATCGACGTGGGCGTTATGTTGAATTTAATCTGGTTTATGATCGCGGTACTTTATTTGGTTTACAGACCGGCGGACGAACCGAATCGATTTTAATGTCACTACCATCACTGGTTAAGTGGCGTTACAACTGGCAACCTGAGGCCGGAACAAAAGAAGCCGAGCTCTACGAAAAATATCTAATACCGAAAAACTGGGTTTAAACTGACTTAAAGTAGCGAACTGGTTACTGTTCACGAATGGGTTCAATCACAATTTCTACACGACGATTTAAGCTCCGGCCACGCTTTGTCGAATTATCAGCACGAGGTTTGTCTTCCCCCATTCCATAGTAGGCCAGGCGTTGTTCGATAATACCTTGATGACTTAAGTAAGTATGAACGCTCTTGGCGCGTTTAACGGAGAGTTTCTGGTTATACGATTTGGAACCGGTGCTGTCGGTATGACCGACTAAACTCAAATGGGTTTTGCCGTACTTTTTAACAATCTTGGCGATCTTATTCATCGAACCGTGAAAGCCTGTTTTGATCCTGGTTGAATCAACATCAAAGGCGGTTTGTGCAGTCATGGCCACCACCAGGACATCATTAGGGAGTTTGTCGACGGTGATGTCACCGCTACGAATCTGATCCTGCAATTGTTTTTCGAAATCTTTTTTCTGGCTATCCATATAACTACCGATGGCACCACCCGCGATACCACCGACAGCACCATATAAGATGGCTTTTTTCTTTTTATTCTTTGTTGTTAAACCGGCCAGCACACCCACTGCGGCACCGATCATCACGCCCTTTTCAGCATCCGTGAACGGACGCTCATTGCCAAATTCATCGGTCGCGCAACCCACAAGCGAAAAGCAAACTAGACTGAATAAAAGAAAGTATTTTTTGTAGTGAGTTAATCTCATTTTTGGACCTCGGTGACTTGACGTTGGCACTTTATTTCAAGAGACGGATAAAGTCTGATATGACCATTGATAACAGTAGCCAAAATCGTTCCATTGATGATTTTAGTAATCGATACTAGAGTCGACCAAACCAACAGAAGGTTTAACTATTTGGAGGAATTCGAGCGTGCGTGGTGGCTGCGACGTTTATTGCGATTGTTTGAATTGCCACCACCGGGTTTGCGGTTCTGATGATGCGGGCGCTTTTTGCGCTCTTCAAAAATAGGGGCTTTTGGTGTGATCAGATCGTCCTGAGAAATGTTTTGCACTGGGATCTTATGACCGATGTATTCTTCGATCTCGGGTAAAGAGAAAACATATTCATCACAGGCAAAACTGATTGCGTC
The DNA here is from genome assembly GCA_947259425.1 of uncultured Ectothiorhodospiraceae bacterium. Classification (GTDB taxonomy): domain Bacteria; phylum Pseudomonadota; class Gammaproteobacteria; order UBA6429; family Thiohalophilaceae; genus SZUA-24. The sequence goes on from CAMYMO010000430.1 coordinate 6,720, forward strand.
GCCGGTTGAACCTGCGCGGGCGGTACGGCCAATGCGATGCACATAATCTTCAGCATCATTGGGTAGGTCAAAATTAATTACGTGGCTTACATCCGGTATGTGCAAGCCGCGCGCCGCGACATCGGTGGCGACCATGATGTCGATTTCACCCGAGGTAAACGCATTGAGCAGGCTAAGGCGCTTTTTCTGCGGCACATCACCGGATAGCACCGCCGCGCTGAGATCATTACCCTTAAGGTAAGCCATGATCTTTTCGGCCATGCGTTTGGTATTGACAAAAATCACC
>CAMYMO010000431.1 GCA_947259425.1 uncultured Ectothiorhodospiraceae bacterium
GGAATACATCCAGACCGATATATGGGTACGATTCATGAAAATGCAAGGTCATCAGTGCACCTATGTTTGCGCCGATGACGCACATGGAACACCGATTATGTTGAATGCGCGCAAACTCGGTATCACCCCTGAACAATTGATCGCCAATACCGATAAAGAGCATCGTGCCGATTTTGCTGAGTTTAATATTGGCTTCGATAATTTCCATTCGACCCATTCAGAGGAAAATCGTGAGTTGGCCGAATTGATTTATAACCGTAATGTTGAAAACGGATTTATCGACAGCAAAGAGGTCGAGCAATTCTTCGACGATAAAGAAGACATGTTCCTGCCGGACCGTTTTATCAAAGGCGACTGTCCAAAATGCAAAAGCCCGGATCAATATGGTGATAACTGCGAGGTCTGTGGGGCGACCTATGATGCGACTGAATTAAAAAATCCATACTCAGTGATCTCCGGAGAGAAACCGGTACTCAAACCGTCTGAACATTATTTTTTTAAGCTCTCTAAATCCCAGCCGATGCTGGAAAAATGGACACAGAGTGGCAGCCTGCAAAGCGGCATCGCTAAAAAAGTCACCGAATGGTTCAAAGATGGTTTGAAAGACTGGGACATCAGTCGCGATGCACCGTATTTTGGTTTTGAGATCCCGAACGCCCCAAAAAAATATTTTTACGTGTGGTTTGATGCGCCGATAGGTTATCTCGCCAGTTTTAAAAATCTTTGCGCGAAACGTGATGATCTGGATTTTGATGCCTACTGGAACGAAGACAGTGATTATGAAGTTTATCATTTCATTGGTAAGGACATTGTCAATCATCACACCCTATTCTGGCCGGCGATGTTAGAGGCGGCGCAGTTACGCAAACCAACGGCAGTGAACGTTCACGGTTATCTCACCGTTAACGGAACCAAGATGTCCAAGTCCCGCGGCACCTTTATTAAGGCGCGAACCTACCTGGAACAACTCAACCCCGAATATTTACGTTATTACTACGCTGCCAAACTCAGCAGCGGTGTTGAAGACTTGGATTTAAATCTGGAAGATTTTTCTGCCCGCGTAAATTCAGACTTGGTTGGTAAAGTGGTCAATATCGCCAGTCGTTGCGCCGGGTTTATTAAAAAGAAATACGCCGGTAAGTTATCGGCCAGCTGCACCGAACAGGCCTTATACGATGACTTTGTTAAAGCCGGTGAATCGATAGCTGATTTATATGAACAACGTGAGTTCTCGACCGCGATTCGCCAGATCATGGCGCTGGCCGATCAAGCTAATCAATACATCGATGCGCAAAAACCGTGGGTGATTGCCAAACAAGAAGGCAATGAACAATTAGTACAGGATGTTTGTAGTGTTGGTCTTAACCTGTTCAGAATATTAGTTTGTTATTTAAAGCCCGTCATCCCAACGCTGACTGAACAATCCGAAGCATTTTTAAACATCGAACCGATGAACTGGGAAAGCATTAACACCCCATTACTCGATCATACGATCAATAAGTTTAAACCGTTGATGACTCGCATTGAACAAGAAAAGGTTGATGCCATGGTAGAAAAATCAAAAGACACACTTGCCGAAACCACGAAACATAAAGGCCAACCACCGAAATCCGAACAACGTGCCTCGGATGAGATCGCCGCTGAAATCGAATTCGAAGATTTTGCCAAAGTGGATTTACGCATCGCCAAGATCGTCAAGGCCGAACACGTTGAAGGGGCGGATAAATTATTACAACTGACCTTAGACATCGGTGAGCAAACCAAAAATGTGTTTGCCGGCATTAAGAGCGCCTATCAACCCGAAGACCTCGAAGGCAAACTCACGGTGATGGTCGCCAACCTCAAACCGCGCAAAATGCGTTTTGGCGTATCCGAAGGTATGGTGCTCGCGGCCGGACCCGGTGGTAAAGATTTATGGATCCTGTCGCCCGATGACGGTGCTAAACCCGGAATGAAAGTTAAATAACTACCTATTTGGGGTCAGAGTCTGAGGTATCCCCACGAATATAATTAAAAAAGGGATCAAAAACAACGGTTTAGCGATTACTAGTGATGAAAATGGAACCTGCATGGCCCTTTCTGATCAGATCGAGTTACCACACAAGATCAATTCAGGAGAAAAACGCCATGCAGGCTCAACAAGTGTTACATAAAATACTCATGAATACCTGTGCTGATATGCACAAAACCCGTCGCACCGCCTTAGAAACAAATATATTGGCTGCCTTAACGGGGCAACGATTAACCGTCACCGACTTAGGTCGTTCGATCATAAGCAATACCACTCAGAAACACAGCATCAAACGCGCCGACCGCCTGCTCTCCAATGTCCACCTGCACAAAGAATGCGTATTGATTCATCAAGCGCTGACACGACAGTTAGTCGGTTCACAAAAACGGCCGATTATATTGATAGACTGGTCAGACATGGATGACTATAAACAGCATTTTGTATTACGTGCCGCCTTGGCCGTTGATGGCCGCACGATGACATTACTGGATCAGGTTCACACCAAGAAAAGCAAAGAGAAGTATCTGACTCACAAACAATTTCTTTTTGAACTGAAAACCGTATTGCCAAATGAGTGTAAACCGATCTTGGTGACCGATGCTGGGTTTAGAATAACGTGGTTTAAACTCGTTGAGTCTATGGGGTGGGATTGGGTCGGCCGAGTACGTAATCGACTTTATATGCACTGGATACAGGGCGGGCCGTGGTTTAACGCAAAGAAGTGTTACACAAAAGCAACCTCACGTGCTGCCTATCTTGGTGAAGGCGTTTTAACACGGCAGAATGAATTTCCTTGTCGACTCGTTATTTACCAAGGTAAATTACAGGGTCGAAAAGATAAAACCCGTTTGGGGCATGTGGCCAAGAATAAACGAAGCCGACAACATGCCGTCGGTCAACGTGAACCCTGGCTGTTGGCAACGTCGTTACCCCGTACCTCAACACTCGCAAAAAAAGTCGTTAAGATATATCGTCTGCGAATGCAAATTGAAGAGGGTTTTCGTGATATTAAAAGCCATCGTTTTGGATTAGGTTTAACGTATCACCGCACATCGTCTGTAAATAGGCTCCAAGTGTTGTTACTCATTGCAACACTGGCTATCGTTGTTCTCTGGTTACTGGGCATGGCGGCCGTGCTGAGAGAAAAACATTTTCAATTTCAGGCTAACAGTATTCGTAATCGAAGGGTGTTATCGATCATGTTTATTGGTTTACAAATAATTAACGATACGAAAACAAGGGTATCGAGAGAGGATATTATCGCTGCCTGGGAGCAATTTAATGTCATACAGAATTCATTTTTTGATTAGATTTCGTGGGGATCCGTCAGGGTCAGAGTAAAAATATAGGATATAGAAGAAGAATTTATATTACTAAATCCTATTTTTTCTCTAACCCCAATTACAGGTAATAAAATTAATTATAAACAACCTTCTTGCCTTTGATGGTAATATTGCCGGCCCCTTTAATTGAAATATTTCTACCAGTAATACTGATATCACCGTTCTTTCTCATTTTAATACTTGCTTTCCCACATTTGATAGAAATCTCATCAGCCGCTTCGAGCACGGCCTTTTTCCCCGAGGTGACCAACAAATTCTCAGCGCTGGCCATTTTTATGCTGCTACTCGCCTTTAATACAAAAGCCTTGCCGGTATTCACTGAAAAATTCGATCCCATTGACAGAGTTTTATTCTTAGCGATGTTTTCATTGCTCGAACGACCGACTGTAACTGATTTACTTCCGCCGATGTTTTCTGACATGGCTGCACCGATTGTGATCTGATAGGTGGCACCAATGGATAGTTCTTTTGCGGCACCGATGACTTCAGCGCTTTTGGTCCCAACCGTCTCTGTCTGATTTTTTCCAATGGTGATGGTTTGGTTCTGACCAACATCGCGTGAAACATTATTTACAACTTGTTCTCGTAAATCATGCTTGATAGTCGAGTCCTTATCAAATTGGGCATGTTCACGAATTAATTCATTTCCCTTAAAATCATCCATGATGTACTCGTTATATCCTGCACCACCTTTACTGCTGTTCGTTTTAATTCCCGAGACGGTCATCTGCGCAGGCAAATCATAAGGTGGGCGTCTATCACCGTTATAAACACGCCCTGTGATGATTGGGCGATCCGGATCACCTTCGATAAAACTGACGATCACTTCTTCTCCTATGCGTGGTATGGAAATCATGCCCCATTGATTACCGGCGCTGGATTGTGCGACACGCAACCAACCGGAACTATTCTCATCTGTCTGACCCTGCCGATCCCAATGAAACTGCACTTTGACACGACCAAGTTCATCGGTATGGACTTCTTCATCCGCTGGACCTACGACCATTGCAGTTTGCGGCCCACGAACGGAGGGTAACGGTGTCTTGCGCGGTGAACGGTAAGGTGTACTGGATTCCATTGCTTTAAATTGGCATTGGAAGTTTTGTGGCCGCCGACCGTCCTTATCGGAGTTGGCTATATTATAATGTGCAGATAAAATCAGGTATTCTCGGTTTTGATCATCGCGTGGATGCTCTCTGAGTACAAATAATGCACCTGCAGCTAATGCATGTGCATTGGTTTTAGCATGTACATTTTCGTATTCAGCCTGATAGGCTTCGAGTCTGATTCGTGAATAATTGTCACCGTCTTGTGGCAAATTATACTCACCTGGGTAATCATAGATCTCAAAATCGGCTAGAGCATGATTAGCACTGCTGTCAAATGTTGACTCTAAATTCAGTTGTGGATGCTCAAAATTGTAATCCGTAAGCGTATAACTTCCGGGTTGAACACTTTGTGAGACACGCCAGTTCGAAACCGTGTTGTCCTGTTGACTTGTTCGCTCGCTAGTTCGGTACGTCAGTTGCTCATTACCCATGATAGATTCATGCGCTGCATGGTCATCAGCCAATATTAGGCTATGGCTCTCTTCGTTGTGACGGAAGAAATAATAAATCCCTTCTTGCTCCATTAAACGGTTGATAAAAGCAAAGTCAGATTCCCGATACTGTACACAATAATCCCAGGTCCGATAGTTAGAAATGAGATTTATTTCATAATCGATGATGTTGTATTGATCCATGACCGATTGGATAATATCCGGTACCGTCATCTCCTGAAAGATACGGCAGCTTGCAGTACGATTGAGGAACCACAATGACGGTACGATCGTCGCTTGATAATAGGTAAATCGATCTTTCTCTTCCAACATCGAAAACTGGCTAACATAACCATTAAAGTTTCGAATATCACCATCTACTAATCTGAGCCCAACATTCACCTGTCGCCCTAACAGATCGGTATGTTCGATTTGGTTGTTCTTACTGCGTAATTGCAATTGGTATTTAAATGGTTGGCTGAGTGTTTCATCGCCATGAAAGGCCAGCAATTGAAATACATCATCACCCAGCGGGGTGTTGAGCGTTAACAGGTCATTCGTTTGTATCACACTCTTTTCGATTAGCTCTTCCATAATCATGTATCCTCGTTTGTGTTGATTGGCGTGATGGTTTTATAAGAACACCTAACATATATAGTCGTTTAATGCATATCGTCTACTGATTTGTGTCAAATCATGGTCAGTTAATAGCATGGTATTTTTTAATGTTTTACGTTGTATCAAAGAGATGATTTTAAGTGCGAATGTACGCAATTAAGATGATTAACTTTGTTGTATTTTGCTCACTTTGATAAAGTCGCCCCGACGCTTTATATAATCAAACCTTATCGAAAAATTGATACAAGACTTCGAATAGACCCGGCATCATCGGTCCGCTTAACATAATTGTTTGTTTCCAGTGTGCAAGTAATTTACGTTTTGGGCTTTCACTTGTGCCTTTTTCAATGATAGAGGCGGTTAATGATTTGTTCGATGTCTGGGAAGCATGCTTATACTGTAGCCACAAAAATGCTGACATATACATCAGTATCAAATAAATACTGGTGACGGCACCAATGATCAGGCTAATTGTCGGCGCAAGTTTACCGACATAATCGCTTTGTTCCTCGATTAACGTCACGGCGACCAAACCATATAGGATACGAGCATAAAAAACCCATACCAATAAAATAACTGCACCAATTAATAACAATGCGTTTAAATATTTCAAGCGCTTTGACGGAGGCATGTCGTCGATATCCGGATATAAAATCATCCCGCTACTTAGTACGATCAAGACCATCGACAGGATCCCCAGTCCATTGGTCAGGTTAATATGATCGGTAAACCCCGATAACATTAGGCTGAAATTTTTAAATACATCCTGCGCGGAATATAAGGGTGTGTTATCCATGACCAAAGCAATCAGGATAAGCAGAATAACCATCATAATACTTAGCATACTTATCTTGAGAATATTTTTTGTCTGGGTGGGTAAATGCTTTAAAAACTGAAAGATAATAAAAGTCGTAACGATCGAGCCAATGATTGCGACCAACCAGAACAAATACACAGCCAAGATCCACCAGGCCCCGGCCTGAGTAATGTTAAAGGCCTCTTGGTCATCCATGTCGTTGGGGAATCCACTCACAGGAAGAAAATTGATTTTCGTAAAATTTAACTCCCCCATGATGATGACCAAAAACACTAATACCAAAAAACCAGCCAGGACGGATAACGCTGGAATAAAACAGGTCAAATAGGGTTTAAGCGAGTTGGGTAAGAGGTTTAACAATGTGGCCGCTCCTGAGTGGCCAGTCTGGAAGGTTGTTGCGTGATGGTATTTGGATCCTGCATAAGGCTAACTCGAAAGTTATTTAATTCAACCATAGCAGGAATATAACCAAAATCTTTAGCCAGCCACAATTTAAACGACTTGCCATCGGTGCGTTGCACGCTAATAGTGTTTATATTGCCATGTCCTGTTTCGAGCATTTCTTGTTCTTGAATCGAAATCGGCCACTGGCTCAACTCTCGATATTCTAGCAATGAATACGTTTTGGGTGTATTCAATTCCCCGGTCATCAC
>CAMYMO010000432.1 GCA_947259425.1 uncultured Ectothiorhodospiraceae bacterium
GGTGTCATATGAGTTTAAACTATTCAATGTTGTGTCTGCTACTCCCTGTATTTTCTATAACAAATATAGGTGTCGCTGTAGAAGAAGATGATATTGCTAACAAAAAAGAAGAATCTGCCCTGGATCGTAGAATGCGGGTTGAACGAAGCACTCGTTACCAGTCATTTGTCTTAACTCCACATAAACCGAACTATGTTTTACCCATTACCTATAACGAAACGCCAAACAATGCACCTGTGGATGTCGTTAATGATGGTGAGTTAGACAATTATGAAATTAAATTCCAGTTAAGTGTAAAATTTCCTATAATCGATGGATTGTTCGGTGAGCAAGGGTCGGTTCAATTTGCTTATACCAATCTTTCATTTTGGCAGGCATATAATAGAACTTCTTCAAGCCCTTTTCGTGAAACGGTTCATGAGCCTGAACTATTTTTAATATTTGAGAATGACTGGGAGTTTCTGGGATTTAAAAATCGTCTTGTTCAATTAGGTGTTGTCCATCAATCCAATGGTCGTTCTGGTGAATTTTCACGTAGCTGGAATCGGATCTATGCTGATTTTATTTTCGAACGTGAGAATTATTATCTCAGTTTTCGGCCTTGGTATCGTATCGGGAATACAGGTAATGATGATAATCCAGATATTGAGGAATTTCTTGGCCATGGTGAATTTCGTGCCGCTTACATTGGTAAAAAACAACGATTGAGCTTGATGTTACGCAATAATTTTCAGAGTCCAAATTATGGTGCAGTGGAATTGGATTGGAGCTTTCCTATGAGCCGGCGTGCCAAATGGTTTGTGCAATATTTTAACGGTTATGGTGAAAGCTTGATTGATTATAACGCACGTGTAAATAGGTTGGGAGTAGGCATAGCACTTACTGACTGGTTGTAATGCCTTATATTGGGTTAGTGCTAATAGATTGTATGTTAATCATGGCTACTAGTTTAGGAGTCTGTAGTTATATTAGTAATTTCAATAACTTAACCTGGATTTACACGTATTAATCACTTGTGTTTTCGACTATGCTAATACAATACTTTATCTAATTGGATTTATTTTGCTATGTCATTTTTCTCTGCAACTGTGACCATCCCGGTTTGGTTTTTGATCATGATGAATATTATCGTGTTGCTGCTTTTAGCCAAGTTATTTTGGCTAATTTATCGGTATAAACAGGGTGACATAATCAAGGAAGAGCATAGCGATATGGTGGTATGGAAAATTAAAAGCCGAAAACCGGTGGCGGCACCTAATAAGTCATCTACGTATTTGACAGATGAAAAAGATAACGAGAAAAAAGATGAGTTAATTAAAGTACTAAAAATATTACTGAAGGAAGGTGAAAAAGGTGTTCTGATGCAAACAATCGCAGATCGGATGAGTACCAATATTGCAAATGCCCAGCATGCGATGAATAAATTGGTCGATAATAAAATGGTAGATGAAGTCATTGGAGTAAGCGGTACCAAATTCTATTTAACCCAAGAGGGCAAAGATTATTGCCGCCGTAAAGCGAAATAATTGAGTGATTTTATGACTTAAGTAGTCAACTTGCTTTAATGTTATTTACAAAGAGTCCAAAATAGGTGATTAGTTATTTGTATGAGGGATTATCAATGAATCTGAAAAAAAATCTATCATTTAACTTATATATATTTATTCCATTTTTAATCTTATTAACGTCTTGCTCAGCAGGTAGTGAACAGTTTTCAGTAACCGATGGAGATGGTCCGGCGGGTTTCTGGTATGGTTTGTGGCATGGGATTATTTCTATAATAGCTTTAATTATTCATGTCTTTAATGACAGTGTCTTGGTGTATGAAACTAATAATACTGGAGGGTGGTATGACTTTGGTTTTCTGCTTGGGGTAATATTTGTATGGGGTGGAGGCTGTCATGCAAAGTGTAAATCAACTGAACGCAAAAAGCGTGATGCTGAGTGGGATGAAATTGGAAATAAAATAGAAATAAAAGTCATGCGAAAATTAAAAAACTGGGCAGATAAAGAGGAAGCGGAAGAAATTAGCGCGGTAAATAAAGAAGACTGGGATGAGGTCTGTGAAAAAGTAGAGCAAAAACTTAAACGTAAACTGAGAGAATGGGCAGAAAAGGACTAGCGACTGAGCAATGATTTAGATGGATTTGATGCAATCTCAAATTCCGCAAGACCAAATTCCGCAAGATTGGAAAAGTAATTATATCGCTATTTCTCTTAGCTCTTTGTTATGGTATTTGCCATGAATAAAAAGCAGGCCAAAACAAGTACTTCTAGCGAATACCGTCGACGAATAAAAAAAGCTACCGAATTCATTGATGATCACCTCGACCAACCGATAAGGCTCGAGGAAGTGGCCAGTGTCAGTCACTTTTCATCGTATCATTTTCATCGGATTTTCCACGCATTGATGGGGGAGACCGTTAATAACTATATATCTCGAAAACGTATGGAAAGAGCAGCCTATCGATTAATTAGCAAGACTGACCTAAGCATCACTGATGTGGCTGAGTTGGGTGGTTTTTCATCTGGTGCAAATTTTGCCAAGGCCTTTAAACTGTATTTTGGTGTCAGTCCTTCAGATCTTAGAAATCCTGAAGGCGATAAAAACAGCAAGATTGGAAAAATCTATCGCAAGTATGGAAAAGCATTCAACCCATTGGATCTGTATTCTCAGTTTGTAACCAATATTTTGGTATTTGATACCGACAAACTAGAGGAATTGTTAATGAAAATTAAAGTAGAAGAGATGCGAGAAAAATCGATTGCTTATTTAACGTCACCGAAAGGGTATGAGTTAGATTCAGTGTATGCAACTTGGGATAAAATTATGAGCTGGGCTACTGCCCAGGGCATCGATGCATCGAGACAGAAAAAATACGCAATCTGCCATGATAACCCTGCAATTACCCCCGAGGATAAGTGTCGATATGATGCCGCCATGGTCATCGAACCTAAACTAAAGGTGAGCACGCCTTATACTCGATCGGTTATTCCCGCTGGTAAATACGCCGTTGCGTACTACAAAGATTCTGGTGACAAGATTAACAATTTTATCACCGAATTATGCTCAAGCTGGTTTCCAACAAGTGGTTATGAGCCCGACGATTACCCTCCCGTTTTTAATTATCTGAATGATGCTAGAGAAGATGGGTATGTGGAAATGGATGTATATATCAAGGTGAAAGAGTTACAAGCGAGTTGAGAGTGACTAAATCCAGGAGAAAAATTAACAACTGGTCCTCTAAGGTCACTCGTGAGAGTCATGCACTGGAACTCGAAGAAGGCGTGTTTACCTGGTCCGATCCGAAATTAATCGCAAAATCTTTAAAAAAATCTGCGGAAAGGAGTGAACAACGAAAATCGGAACCTTTTCGCTCTGCAATGTCAATGCTTGTTTTTTATATCAATCGTGCAGGGCGAAAGCTCGATCCGCAACAAAAAAAAATACTAGAACAGTCCAAACACGAGCTGCGTGTATTGTTTAATCGGTAAAGAGAAAACCTTGGCTAGTTTGTTTAGTGTGCAGGTAGATGTTTTTGTATATCCTCAACAGTATGTTGTGTCAGGTCCTTATTGATTTCTGCACCGACGCACTTCATTATTTCAGGATTAAAAGTGCCTCGCAATTGCCCTAACATAGCGGGTGCAGCAATAATAACAAGATGCTTAAATTTGTTATTAGTCCGCTCTTTTTCCAAATAATCGTTAATCTGCCTGGCAAACGACTCTATTTCATGCTTTTTAGGTTCCACGGTTGTTTCCATAGCATGCCGGCCTTCACCAGAGTGGTCAAAAGCGCGCCCTGGTAGATCACTGGTAAGTTCCTGCTCATGTAAGCGGGTACCAGGATGAACCAGAGTTGTGATTTCGTTAAGTACAGCTGATGCGCTTGTCCCTGAAAATATTCGACAACGGCTGCCATCAGCAACAATAATCCAGTTTGTGCTCATAAGATATCCTCCCTTTGATACGAGCAAATTAACACCAATGAGAATATAGACTATTAAAGTATAGACTGCATAATCTAAACTAAAATTGATATTGATCAGTAATTTCAATAATTTGCAGGTGGATGATAAATTTATTCAGTAATTAATATTTTATGGTTAATTATTCCAGTAAACTCAATAAGATAGCTTTTACAAATTTATTTATGCTAGCTCTAGGTACTGGTATTTTCAGGTTCAGTATTTGAGTATAATGAACTAATAATTATCAAGTTTGACTAGGATTAGATTAAAAGTAAAATTTACCCATTTGCTAGTATCATCTTTCTTAGTAAGTTACTTTCTTTTTCATGAGATGACTTTGGCAATACACGCTATCCTGGTAATTTTTCTTTGTTAGTGCAATTCCTGTTATAACTACATAATTGGCCAATTCTTTCCATTTGATACGTTGCGAATAAGCGGTGCCTTCATGTTGAAAGTATGAATGAATGTTCGAAACTTTCTTTTTGCCGTAAGGTTTAAGGAAAATTTTCTTCGTACTGTTGATTATATTTTTACATTGGCTGCGACTGGCTTTTTTTACCGGTTTACTCACTTTGATATCAATTGTGCCACGACCGGCATTATATTTAGCACGTATCGTCGCGCCGTGCAGACCTCGTCGTTTTATTCCACTTAAACTTGCATTCAATCTTAATATGCCTAAATCCATCATGGTAACGGGTTCTTTAGCGATTATATGGGCAGGTGTTTTTTTTTGTGCATGTACACCGAACGGCGTTAGCAAGAGACTGGCGACGAGCAAAGAAAATAATTTCATTAAAGTACCATTAGGTTTATCGTTATCTTGATTTATTAGATATAGCACATTCAAAGCAGCTTTAAAGGGGAGGGGACATTATTATCTGCTGATTAATCTAATAATCATAAAATAGGTTAGCTATTTGCAACCATTAAGTATGAGCATCCACGATCCAAGATCAAAAGTATCAAGAGGGTCAGGCTCACGCATGCGAGCGCAAATCGTTTTACCCGATGGGTAACGGAATACAATATAAACTTCACCGCTAGGTAGATTGTTAAATGTTTCTATTGTTGTTTTTGTAACATTCTTGTGAGAATTGAATAAGTCGTTTCGGTAATTAGGGATTGAAATAGTCTTTCTTTTTAACTCACGCCAAAATTCCGGCTGCGCCGCCAGTTCACGGGCTGAATTAAGACTGTTTTGCCATAGATCAATACCAGGCTGTTTAAGAGTAGGTTGTGTTTGTTCTAATTGCCGGAATTGTGTTGGAAGCGATCGTATGGCCTTTTTATTATTTATTGTATGGTTTTGTTTTAAATGGATAATATAAGTTATAGCTGCTTGGCTACTTTTATTCGGTTTTTCAATAAGTAAGTTCAAAATCAAGATTAATACCAGGTTCAAAATGATCGAAATCAGCAAAAATGGAAAATAATAAAATGCATACCGGAGTATTATTGGGTTGACAGTCATGAATAAATCGACAAACCCATTAACAGAAAGTTCGTGAATTTTTAAGTCAATTCACACTGGTGATGACAGGAAATCAGCTGTGCCGACTACTATTAAGAGTATCTCAGCACTGATTTTTTATTTTATATTTTAATTCCGCTTCTATCAGCGTTCTAAGCTTGTCACGGCAATTAGTTTTCTTACAGTCTTTCGCATAGCGGCAGTCCAGTTCAACATTTATCACGAAATCATCTGCAACATCCAGCATGCAAACCAACGCGGCTTCTTCTCGCTCTGTTTTAGTTTTGGCCTGTTGTAATAGTTTAATAGTACTGTATCCATCTACAAAACGTTTTTTAGCAAAGTCTGCGATATGATCAAAATCGTAGTGTCCAAAACAACCCGGATTATGCTTGGCCATAGTGCTTACCACCTTCAACAACATGAATATTATATCTGCTAAAAGTATAATGCCTTTGTTTGCAGATTAATTTGATGTAGGTCAATAAAACGAAAACGTTAGATTAGCGTAAGCTGGGAATCACTTTTAGAAACCAAGAATGGTTAACATATTATTATATATAGGAAAAAAATAAAGAGTTAAGAGTATGCTAATATACTATACTTAAGAGGATGAAAGTCGACATATTTCATAATCATAATATATTAACTGCTATTTTTTATCGTAGACTTAAAGGCACGGGAGGTATTCGATGGTTAATTCAGTAAACAATGATGAGAAGACAGTTGAATGTGAAGTTTGTATGAAAGAAATTCCACGCTCAGAAGCAAAAGTAGAGGAAGCGAGCGATTATGTTGCCCATTTCTGTGGACTTGAATGTTACAATAAATGGAAAAGTGGGCTCAACAATAATAATAATGACTGATAAAAATATAAATAATGCATTGGCTCAATCAAATAATGGTGTGGCAGGTTTAATAGAGGCGGGTGTTGATTTATCAGGTATTAAACTTGTAACGTTAGCGCCGGATATTCCATTAGACGATTATCAAAATGCTGATTTATGCATTTATTTACAGCCGGATAACGTATGTGGAAATAGAACTATATTTACTTAGCTAGAGTAAAAGTAGAGTAATGTTAAAGTACGGAATCAAGACATGAAATGTAAACATCTCGTAAAAAATATCTGAATAGTTTACAAACCGTTTACTAATCTACTGATTATTAAACCTATAATGTTATTATGAATTTTCCACAAAAAATATTATTGTTACTCATTATTAGTATAATTCCATATGCGATTGGAAATGAAATGCTAAGTTCTGAGCGAGCAGAATATTCCTGGCATAATTATGATGATTGGTACTATAAGAAATCAAATAATTATAAAGGATGGAAATATATTGTTCTACATCATTCAGCCACCCAGGCAGGTTCTGTCAACGCATTTCATAATTTTCACACCAAACAAGGTTATGGCGGTATTGCCTATCACTTTGTAATTGGTAATGGTCA
>CAMYMO010000433.1 GCA_947259425.1 uncultured Ectothiorhodospiraceae bacterium
GCATTGCTGATCACAGAAACGGAACTGAAGCTCATCGCCGCCGCAGCAATCATTGGTGACAACAACACCCCCATAAATGGGTAAAGAATACCGGCAGCAATGGGCACCCCCGCCGAATTGTAGATAAACGCAAAAAACAAATTTTGACGGATATTTCGCATCGTTGCCTGACTTAATCTTCTTGCCCGAACAATACCACGCAAATCTCCCTTGACCAGAGTCACACTAGCACTTTCCATTGCGACATCGGTACCAGTTCCCATTGCTATACCGACATGCGCTTGTGCCAAAGCGGGAGCATCATTAATCCCATCCCCGGCCATCGCGACGATATTACCCTGTTCCTGAAGTTGTTTAATGACGTCGCTTTTTTGTTCCGGCATCACTTCGGCCTCGACACGATCCAGTTTTAACTTTTTAGCGACGACTTCGGCTGTTTTGCGACTATCACCGGTCAACATAACGATTTGTAGTCCTTCATCGTGAAGGGCTTGAATCGCTTGCGGCGTCGATTCTTTTATCGGATCAGCCACACCAATCAGACCTGCCAACTGTTGATCAATCGCTAAAAACATCACAGTTTGACCATCCGCGCGCAATTCATCCGCCTGCTCGATTGCTGCTTTATCATCTATGCCTTGATCTTGCATTAGTTTTATATTTCCCAGAGCAACTTGGTGTTGCTTGACCTGGCCGATGACCCCCTGCCCGGTCACAGATTGAAATTCTGTCACCGCTAATAAGTCAATTTGCTTTTTCTCTGCTCCATTAACTATCGCCGCGGCTAATGGATGTTCGCTTGCTTGCTCAAGACTCGCAGCAAGTTGTAAACTGGTTACTTCATCGAAATTATTTAATGGTAGCAACGAGACCAATTGAGGCTTACCTTCTGTTAATGTCCCGGTTTTGTCGATGACTAAAGTATTAACCTTTTGCATGACTTCTAAAGCCTCCGCATTCTTTATCAGTACTCCAGCCATTGCCCCTCTACCGGTCCCCACCATAATTGAAATTGGTGTAGCTAATCCCAACGCGCATGGACAGGCAATAATTAAAACCGCAACTGCATTGACTAATGCATAGGCCAGGCGCGGCTCAGGCCCGACCAACCACCAGATTATAAAAGTTAGAATGGCGATAGCGACGACGGCGGGTACGAAATAACCGGAGACTACGTCAGCCAACTTTTGGATTGGAGCACGTGAACGTTGCGCCTCAGCTACCATCCCGACAATCTGCGACAATAAAGTATCCGCGCCCACTTTCTCTGCGCGCATCAGTAAACTACCGGTACCGTTTACGGTTGCACCAATTAATTTGTCATTTGATGTCTTACCGACGGGTATGGGTTCACCGGTCACCATAGATTCGTCAACATGGCTATCCCCCTCGATGACAATTCCATCGACGGGAATTTTTTCCCCAGGGCGTACCCGTAATACATCGGCGGGTTGTACATTCTCAAGTGGGATGTCTTGCTCTTTGCCATCAGCACGCACAATTCGCGCCGTATTTGGTGCGAGTCCAAGCAGCATTTATATCGCCGCATTGGTACGTGATCGAGCACGTAATTCGAGAACCTGCCCCAGTAAGACCAACACAGTGATGACTGCTGCGGCCTCAAAATAGACCGCCACCGTCCCACCTGCATGCTGCATTACGGGAGGAAATAGATGGGGGAATAATAACGCAAAAACACTATACACCCATGCCACCGAAACCCCTAAACCAATCAAGGTAAACATGTTCAGGTTCCATGTTTTGACCGACTGCCAGCCACGCACAAAGAACGGCCAGCCCCCCCCAAAGCACGACAGGCGTTGCTAATACAAATTGAATCCATTGGACTGTATGCATCGAGAGTGCGTCGGGTATCCACTGTGGAACCATGTCCGCCATCATTGCCAATACAAAGACCGGTATCGCAAACACCAAACCAATCCAGAACCGACGACTCATGTCTTCGAGTTCCTCGTTTTTTTCTTCCACAAAAACCGTCTTCGCCTCTAACGCCATACCACATTTCGGGCAGCTGCCAGGATGATCCTGTATTACTTCCGGGTGCATTGGGCAGGTATATTCTGTCCTGGTTGCCTGAACAGGTATCCCCATCGGTTCCAGTGCCATTCCACATTTGGGGCAAGTTCCGGGTCCGATTTGTTCTACCTCAGGATCCATCGGACAGGTGTAGACCGCATTCTCATCGACAGGTTGCTTGGATTTCGATGGCGCGGATGGCTGTAAATAGTCCTGTGGGTTTTGCTGAAATTTAGTCAAGCAATGGTCTGAACAGAAACGATACGTCTTGTTATTCAGCGTATATTTTAATTTCGTCTCTGGCGTCACACTCATTCCACACACCGGATCCGTTAGCGGTTCGGTCGCTTGCTCAGATATAAAAGACTGTGGATGATCTTTAAATTTGTGCAGGCAATGTTCTGAACAAAAATAGTAGTTTTTACCGTTGAGTGGATGAAAATATTTTGAATCCGAAGCCACTTTCATACCACATACTGGGTCAACGTTTTGCTCATGCGCCACACAGCAACTATCGGTTTTCGCCATAATATTCACTCCAAAAAGGGTTTTAGATAACGATACTATTTATATCAGTGAGAATTATAACCATGATACTGACCCAGTTCGCTTGGTTAGTTTAGATTTGTTGATTTAGAATCACATTATTTCATTATATTATGTAATGCTTATTCAGCAACTTTCGGTTCAATTTGGTTTATAAATCATTAAAATAAACCTACTTCACAGATTTGTTGGGCAAGATATGACATTTTCCCTACAAAGCAGCCACTTATCCTTTCTAAACAATAGGTAATCGCTGCTATATCAGGTAAAATCGGTAGTAAGCCAATTTCAATATTTTGGCCTCAAAGGACTGTGACTACGTACCCATGTGCTATATTTTTAAGCTACCCCCCAGAATCTATATATGAGAAATACAGATGGCCAGTATTATCATCATTGACGACCAAAGCACGACTCTGAAACTGCTTGCTCAATTAGTAAAATCGCTCGATTTTTCTGCTGAACCAATTCAAGTCACCACTTTCGATCGTTCAACTGAAGCGTTGCATTGGGTCAAATACAACACACCTGACATGGTGCTCATTGACTATAAAATGCCAGAGATCAACGGCATCGAATTTATAAAATTATTTCGACGTACCAAAGGCTGTGATTCCATCCCGGTCATCATGATCACCGCTTACGATGAACAAGATATTCGTTATATGGCACTTGATGCGGGTGCAAGTGACTTTTTATCAAAACCCATTGACCACCATGAATGTCGCGCCCGATGTAAAAACTTACTCTCATTACGCTCCTCTCAACTCTTACTCGAAAAACGAAACTACGTCCTGCAACATAAAGTTACTCACTCTACTAACGCCATTATCGAACGTGAACGTGAAACGCTACTCAGACTGGCGCGTGCAGGTGAATACCGAGATGAAGAGACTGGCAATCACATTCTTCGCATCGCAAAGTATTCACGTCTTATTGCTGAACTCATCGGCCTGGACGATCGGCACTGTGATCTCATTGAGCAAGCTTCACCAATGCATGACCTTGGCAAAATTGGAATCTCGGATTCTATACTATTAAAACAAGGCCGGCTGACCAATGACGAATTCGATACGATGAAATCACATACCTTAATTGGTTATGAAATTCTTAAGGACAGTCCTTCTAAATATTTACAAGCGGGCGCAAGCATCGCGCTTGGCCACCATGAACATTTCAATGGACTTGGTTACCCTTATGCGATGCGCGGTGAAGAAATTCCTATCGAAGCTCGAATTGTTGCCATTGCTGACGTTTTCGATGCCTTAACTTCTGTTCGTCCCTATAAGCAAGCCTGGTCCATCAATGACGCCATAACATTTATCCAGACGCAACGTGGAAAACAATTCGACCCTGACTGTGTTGATGTGTTCATAGAGAACCTCGATAGAGTTCAATACATTTATAATGCGTTTAATGAAATATCTCCGCAAAACAACACTGAAGAAGAATTTGATTTATGTCATCAGCAGGATCTATCTTAAATCACTTACACCCTCGCGCTTTTTTTAAGCGGCTAAGTCAAAGCCCGGGGCGAGAACATGAGCAAGCCTTTTTACGTCTTGTCATTGGCGTCGTGGTCTTTATATTAACCATCCTGTTTCATGTAGATGAACCGACCATAATATTTAATGTCAGTACTCAAATTATTCTTTACACCATAGTGGGATTGGTGATCCTTGGCTGGATATATTTCCATCCAAAAAAGAATACGACTCGCTATATAATAAGTAATACCATTGATATTATCGGGCTCTCCTATGCCATGTACCTTGGCGAAGAATTAGGTGCGGCTTTGTACCCATTGTATCTTTGGGTCACCTTTGGTTATGGCTTTCGCTTTGGTATTCATCATCTTGCTATCAGTAGCGTGCTTAGCATTATCGGATTTATTACTGTCTATTTAACCAGCTCATTCTGGCAGCAATATCCCACTCTATTTTCCGGTATGTTAGGCGGGCTTATCCTGCTGCCAATTTATGCCTCGACCTTATTGCGTCGATTAACGGCTGCGGTTAAAAACGCGGAAATTGCAAATAAAGCGAAAAGTCAGTTCCTGGCCAATATGAGTCACGAGTTACGGACGCCATTAAGTGGCATCACCGGATCGAGTGATCTATTAAAGAATACCGTTCTTACCGCGGAACAAAAAGAATACGCCAATACCATCGATTACTCGATTAATGCCTTATTATCCCTAATAGAAAGTATTTTAGACTTATCTAAGATAGAAGAAGGAAAAATTACCCGTAATCAAATTGAATTTGATCTTCATCACCTGCTAAACATAACCACCCGTATGCTGACTCACCATGCTAAACAAAAGGGGCTGTCACTTAACTTACAGGTCGAACCCGACATTCCCTATCAATTAATTGGTGATGCCGACCATCTAAGACAAATTCTGATAAACTTAATTGGTAATGCCATTAAGTACACCGATTTTGGCGGAGTACATGTTCGTGTGTCATTAAAAGAAAATTCGCATGACGACTGCGAAATTCTTTTTGAAGTAATCGATACAGGGTGTGGAATATCAAAGGCCGATCAAAAAACCATCTTTAACCGCTTTACCCAGGTTGATGAGTCCGATACCCGCGGTCATGGTGGTACCGGTTTAGGAACGGCCATCGCAAAAGAAATTGTCGAACTGCTCGATGGTAGTATTGGTGTGTCAAGTGAGCCCGAAAATGGCTCAACCTTCTGGTTCACATTACCCTTCAAGCGCCAGGTTGTTGATATCACGACCAACAAAGATTTATCAACGGCTAAGATTCTAGCGATTTCAAATAAAGATAATGTCCTGGTCGATTTGATTAATGCAATCGAAGATTGGGGAACGGATCTGGTTGATACCGACTCTGCCAGTGACGCCTTTAAGCTACTTACCCGTGCCGCGTCTGAACACGACCCCTTTCATGCCGTCGTCATCACCAAGCCATTAATCGATATTGATGCATTACAATTTGTTCAGTCTATTCGTACTCGACCCGAGTTGAATAACATTATCCTGATCTTGTTAGCAAATAATCTGGATGAAGACACACACACGAAATTACTGAACACCGGCTTCAACTTTATTTTCAATAATCCTGTCAATAAATCGCTCTTGTTTAACGCCATTCATGCATCACCATTACTCGGCGCACATGACAATAATGTTGAAGATTTCAGTAGTTATTTCATGCATAGCAAAATGGTCAAGCAATACCACATCTTGCTGGCGGATGATAATGAAACTAATCAGCGCGTAATACGCCGCATCCTTGAACATGGTGGCCACTCTGTTTCCGTCGTTGAAAATGGCGAACGAGCATTAGATGCCCTGGAAAAAGAAACCTTTGATATCTGTATTATTGATATGCATATGCCGGTGATGGGGGGGTTACAGGCAATAAAATTATTCCGTTTTATGTACCCGAAAAATACAATGCCATTTGTTATGCTCACCGCAAATGCCACTACCGAGGCGGTACAACAATGTAAAGAAGTTGGCGTTGATGTCTATCTGACAAAACCGATTCGCTCTCACACCCTGCTGGATACTATTGCTAAAATTGAACCGAATCAAACCGCAAGCACCGGCGAAGAAAACAAGTTACTGATGCCGACTACAATCAGACAACCTAACATTGACACTGCGGATTCAAGCGACATCCTTAATCACGATGTTATTAACGACCTGAAAATGCTCGACGAAAATAACACTTTCTTATTCGACCTGATTCAAGGCTTTGTTAAAGATGGCAACGCTTTATTATTACGACTCGATAACAGCACACACGATCAATATCAGGAATTTACCGAAGCCGCTCATGCCTTTAAGGGCAACGCAGGATCGGTAGGCGCGGTCAAATTATATAAAGTGTGCATGCAGGCGCAAAAAATCTCTGAATCTGAATACAAACAAAATGCGACTCAGCACTTAAACCAAATTCGTAAAGACTTTTTACGCTCTCAATACGCCTTATGGCATCAAGCCCACCAGGTTGATTCCAACCAAAATCGAGATTAAGCCACCTGGTGTTCTTTTTCTTGAGTTGCCATTTTCTTGCCCTGTGCACGCACTAAACGATCCATTACTCGCAAAGAGCGTTCATCAAGTTCAATAGCGGTATCCACCCATATATCGGAGATAGCGCGCATTTCAGCCAACGAGACCGGGTTAACATGCATATAAGCCTGCTGCATAGCAAGACGGCCTGTCCGCTGACTCGAATGACGTTTGATATAGTCATTTACCGCAGCTTCACCTTCGCCATCTTCAGCAAGGACTTCAACGATTCCCATCGCATGCAACTCTTCACC
>CAMYMO010000434.1 GCA_947259425.1 uncultured Ectothiorhodospiraceae bacterium
GTTTGTCAGCAGGCACCACGCAATCATTATGCTTGTCGAGAGTGTGATCAATCCGGGTACCTTTGATATTTACATTGAAGACCTCAAGAGCAAAAACCACACTTATGTTAATGATGAGCCAGTCAGCCGAGTCAAACTCGAAGATGGTGATATCGTGCGTATTGGTCGGAATACCATGAAATTTGATCCATCGGGTGCGGTACCGGAATTAGAAGCCGTTGAGGTGGATTTAGAGTTGCCCAATCTGGCTGAACCCCAATCTCAGTCGCAAACCTGGAACTTTAGTCGGCGCTTGAGTCTGATCACCTCCGATCAGGACGATTAAGTCATTCCATTTATTTCCTGTTTATCGACCCCAGCTTTTATTAATTTCACCAGCCTTTGAAGGCTTTCACTTTTAGCATCCGTAAGCGGGTACTGTAGATATAGACTGATCCGATCATGTTGCTGATATTTTAACGGTACGGGTTGCAACAGACCGGTGTTTATTTCAGCCGTGACCATTTCTACCGGTAGCCAACCAAAGGCTAACCCTGATTCAATGTATTCCTTAGCTTGATGCACAGTGGTGACTGGCCAGCTTTGCTCGGTTGTGAGTTGCTGCTCAGACTCCAGAATTACGCGAATAAACGGCTTGAGTGACGATGGATGAATGGGACAGTCCAATGCGAATAATGGGTGATGAGGATGCGCCACCGCCAACAGTTCTATAGTGTCCAACAACAGATGGTTTTTATCCGGTAATCGGCTTGGGCTGATCACAATATCCGCCTGATTGAGATCGGCCGAGCCAAGTCCATGTTGAATCTTCAATCGGGTATGTGGCGATTGCTGGCGAAATGCTAACAAGGCCTTTTGTATTCGCTGGATTGGGCAGATGCCATCCAGCCAGAGATTGATCTTGGCCGTATCGCCGTTCTGTAGGTGCGCGGCATAACCGATTAAATCGTGATAATCGGTCAATAATTGACGAGCACGGGTCAGCAGGCGTTGGCCTGTCTCGGTTAATACCGCTCGACGCCCCTGTATCGTCAACAACTCAATTTGCAGCTGTTGCTCCAGCTTGCTAATGCTGTAGCTGATAGCCGATTGACTGCGGTCGAGCTGGGAAGCGGCTTGCGCAAAACCACCGGCATCCACCACCGTCTGCAGCACCCGCCAGGCGTCCAGATTCGCTTTTTGATCAGACATAGTATAAATATATCAAAAATTTAGATATATAATCGTTAAAATAACACTTTTAATTCTAAAAAATTGAACCATAATACAATATAAGGCGATATAACAACGGAGGTACACATGGCTACCACAGGAACCGTACGGCAACAGACTTCAAAGTGGCTGGAAATAAGTAATCACTTACTCACTCGAATGCTGGAAAAAGTGGGGGGAGCAGAAGAACTGTGTATCCTCGCGGCACGAGGATTAATCGGATTATTTTTTATCTATTTTGCCTTGGATAAATTTATTTCATATTCCGACACGGCGATCTATATGTCGTCGCTCGGGGTGCCGGGTATTTTACTTCCTATCATTATCTTGTTTGAGCTCGTTGCCGGGCTGGCACTGTTAGTCGGATGGCAAACCCGCAAAGCGGCGGTCGGGTTAGCGGGATTTACCGCATTAGCGGCATTGCTATTTCACTCAGACTTCTCCGAACCCGTACAGACAATTTTATTTATGAAAAATATGGCCATTGCTGGCGGCTTGTTATTATTTGTCGTGGTCGGGGCAGGGCAACATAGCCTGGATGCGCATGGTATTGGTTTGTTAAAGAAAACCAAGGCCAAACCTAAAACCCGGCGCAAAGCAAAAAAGAAATAATACAAGTTAATTAATTTCGCTATGACTTAACCGAAATAGGCCGGCATTTTCTCCTTTACAGCACCCTCTCCTGCAGGGAGACGGTGCAGGGGCAAAGATTGTTCCAGACTATCCTTTTGCATTTCCACCATCCTTGGTGGTTATGCACGAGGTAGGGCGAGGCAGCAAGCTAAAGCCGAGAGTTGGGGTGAGGGGGGCCGTTACTCTAATTGCCGCTCGTTTTCGTCGTGTGAATTCAATATACTTATCAATTGAAGAATAATTATTTGTAGGATTTGTTTTTTAGATGGCAACACTCATTCTTATGCAGGACGATCACGCGGGTGTGCGGTTTGTCATTGAAAAAATAAAGTTTACGATTGGACGTGGCGCGGATAATGATATCAGTCTTGATGATGAGCTAGTCAGTAAGTGTCATGCCATTATTGAAGTCATTGTCAGTGATGATGATGAAAAGAAGGTCGAATATTTTTTACATGATCAGGACAGTACCAATTTCAGCTTTGTAAATGAAGAGCGGGTCAGTATCCGTCGTCTCAGCGATAAAGATATTATTCGTATTGGCAAAAGCAACTTCAAGTTTATCGACGATCAACGAGATAATTTAGATGTGACCACGAAGTTACAAAAAACCTGGATACCCGGTGTGTATGTCACCAAAAAGGGTAAAAAGAAAAAAGCCAAAAAGAAAAAATAAAATTAATTCTGAAAAACTCGATCTAAGCTTAATTCGTTGGCTGATCGTTTTCATAACGTATTTTATCAGGCGCAACTGCGCCACCTGAAATAATAAACGTCATCGCTTCATCCATCGTCCAATCCGTCGAGACCAGGCTAGCCAGTGGTACGATTTCAAGATAGCCCGAGGTCGGGTTAGGCGTGGTCGGGACATAAACCGCGGCTAATTCCTGTCCGGTTTTTTCATCAGTTAATACACGAGTAACAAAACCCACGGTTTTCATATGCTCAGAAGGAAACTCAATTAAAACCACACGTTGAATATTGTCGGGCTTGGTTTGTAATACAGAAAGAAACTGTTTAATGGCTTTATACACAGACTGAACGATTGGGATCTTATGCACGAAATATTCAAAAATTCCGAGTAAGCGTTTACCCACGACGCGAGTGGTAATCCAGCCTAATAAATAGAGACCAATAATGGTAAATAAAATGGCCAGACTGTTTAATAGCCAGGGTGCCTGGATAAGTTCAGCGATATTGGGTGAGTGTTTTTCAATACCCCTGGCAAAGGTTCTGGCCCAGGGCAGGCCAATTTGTGAAAGTTGTTTTAAAACAAATTCGAAGACTGCCCAGGTAAACCAGATCGGGATGACGGTGAGGATACCGGCCAGGATATAGCGCTGTGCGCGGCTAAAAAAATGGGTTTTCGGTTTGTTTTTTTTATCGGCCATGGTTTTTTATATAACCTAATTTCGTTTTAGTTATCGGGTATTTGTTGTCGTAGTTTGTCACGATCATACCACCAATGATCACTGATGATGATGTCTAATACCTTGGCCAGCTTGGGTAAAAAGATGGCAGGATCGTTGAGTTCCATGCGCTCAATCCAGAATTCCAGCATCTCCTGATCGTCAACCTGGGAGTGGCGTTTAGCGACCTGTGCGATCATCTGTGTGGCGAGGAATTTCAGACTCTCGGCTTTATCACCTTCGCAACGAATGTCGGCAAGATAATGGGCGGTTATCGCGGCGACGGCGGCACCATCGGAGTTATCCGGGGTTTCATCAATAATATGCTGCAACATGGCGACACTGGTTTCAGGACTGATCGGGAAGGTGACCGCTAACCAAACGCCATTGGCGAGCGCGATGATGGAATCATCGAGTTCGCACTGAAACATCACATCACAGGCCTCGACCGCCTTTTGCCACAACGATAATTCGATAAAATGGTCGAAACAGTTTTTAGCCCGATCCCAGGCCTCGGTCTTGTTCTCCAGCGCCAGATAACTGGAGGCGATATCGAGTTCAAGTGTGTAACGTTCTTCTGTATTACTTCCATTTGGCGAAGTCTCATCCGTCATTTGGGACAATTGTTCCAGCTGGGAATTGAGCAATGCCTGGGTATCTTCATTTTCGAGCACATTGAAGGCTTGATCGATGGCGACACCGGCGCGGGTTTCATCATTATTAGACATTTAATTCAGACTCTTGAATAGGGGAGCGTATTCTAATAGTTTGGTCTACTATTCGACAAGACGTAAACGTTGATTATGCCCGGCGCTTTAATCTAAACAGGCGTTTTAATCCAAAAACGAGGGAAATGATGCCAAAAATACCATTGCAGCTATTAAACACTTACATTTTACTCGGAATTTTATCGATTTCAAAAGTAACGATGGCGGATGAACCGTTTGCCGATGTGCATCTGCATTTTAATTGGGATCAGGAGGAACTGGTCTCGGCTGAAGAAGCGCTGGCAACACTGGAAAAACATAACGTCGTCTTCGCGGTCGTCTTCAGTGTGCCTTCGGATAATGCTTTGAAGCTAAGCAAGCTTAAACCTAAAAGCATCATTCCATTTTTTTCACCCTATATCACCGGACACAGTCGGAATAACTGGTATTACGATGAGAAGGTGTTAGAACGGGCTCGTGAAGGTTTGCAACAGGGAATCTATAAGGGAATCGGTGAGTTACATGTTATCTCCGGTCTCGGTCCGCGTCGAGATAATCCAATATTACAAGGTTTATTAGCAATGGCCGCGGAGTTTAATGTGCCATTTAATATCCATACCGAAACGTCGGATTACCGTTTTTTAGCACCCATTTGCCAAAAACATCCAAAGGTTCGCTTCTTATGGGCGCATGCCGGTGGCGTTTTGGGGCCAGAACATTCGGCCGGTATCTTGCAGGCCTGTAATAATGTCTGGATAGAATTATCTGCCCGTGACCCTAAACATTACGGCGGTCTACTGGATGATCAGGGAACGTTAAGAAAAGGTTGGTATGACATTATTACTCGTTATCCAGATCGATTTATGGTGGGAACCGATCCGGTTTGGAATGCGCACCAGGTCAATCGTTGGTATGAAGCGGATGAAGGCTGGAAGCATTATGCCAAGTTTATTCAGTTTCACCGAAAATGGATGACAGAATTACCAAAAGAAGTTGAAGAAAAAATAAGACTTAAAAATGCGTTGAAGTTTTTTAAGGTAGACTTGGGGTCGCTAAAATAAATAATTTAATGTGAGCTAGAAAATGGAATATAAAAAACTCGGAAAAACCGACATAGAAGTTAGTGCCATCTGTCTGGGTACCATGACCTGGGGTGAACAAAATACACAGGCTGAAGCCTTCGCGCAAATGGATTATGCTATTGAGCATGGCGTTAATTTTTTTGATACGGCAGAGTTGTACGCCATTCCTCCTAAAGCAGAAACTTACGGTAAGACCGAAGAGATTATTGGTAATTGGCTGGCCACAAGTGGTAAGCGAAATGAAATTGTGTTGGCCTCAAAGGTAGCCGGTCCGGGTGAAGAATGGCTGCCGCATATACGTAATGGTAAATCGCGGCTAAATAGGATCACTATTGAAGCAGCGCTCAATGATAGTTTGAAACGCTTGCAAACCGATTATCTGGATTTATACCAATTGCATTGGCCGGATCGTAAAACCAATTTCTTCGGTCATTTAGGCTATCCGCATGATCCTGATGATCAACCGGTTCCCATTGAAGAGACCCTTGAGGTATTAAATGATATCGTGAACAGCGGTAAGGTGCGTCACATTGGTTTGTCGAATGAAACCCCGTGGGGCGTGATGCAGTTTATCAAGACCAGTGAAAATAAAAACTGGCCTCGTGTGGTCAGTGTGCAAAATCCTTATTCACTATTAAACAGAAGCTTTGAAGTCGGCCTCGCCGAAGTGGCCATTCGTGAGCAAGTAGGGTTGCTGGCCTATTCTCCATTAGGATTTGGTGTGTTGTCTGGTAAGTACTTAAACAATCAAAAACCGGCCGGTGCTCGTATTAGCCTTTGGCCTGATTATGATCGTTATATGAATGAACAGGCCGTCGCGGCCACCGGACAATATGTTCAACTTGCCAAACAACATAACCTGGACCCGGCGCAAATGGCGTTGGCTTATATCAATAGTCGACCGTTCCTGACCAGTAACATTATCGGTGCGACCAGTATGGAGCAGTTAAAGGTTAATATAGCCAGTGCCGATCTGGTATTAAGTAACGAGGTGTTGGATGGTATAGAGCAAATCCATATTCAACACCCAAACCCTTCGCCGTAGTGGTGTGTTAATGGTTTGGTTTATAAAAAATCCTGATTTAACAGGATTTTTTTATAAAGAGGTATATTCAAAGTATGCTCGTCGTAACTAATGCGAAGTTTTATTTGATCGATTACGGCCGAACATGCATCCGCACAGGCTTTACATTCGATATGTTTTTTGTGTTTCAGGCATTCTTTTTCACAATTATAGTCAATAAGATTTAAACGCTTGGCCGGATCGGTAAATAATCAGACATACCAAACGGAATTGGTTAGTTGACAGTCGATCGAATCCAATAGCATGTGAATCACCAGACCAATACCAATC
Source organism: uncultured Ectothiorhodospiraceae bacterium (assembly GCA_947259425.1). Lineage (GTDB taxonomy): Bacteria > Pseudomonadota > Gammaproteobacteria > UBA6429 > Thiohalophilaceae > SZUA-24. The sequence goes on from CAMYMO010000434.1 coordinate 6,398, forward strand.
AAACGCGTTTTCGGGATAAAGCAAAGGACTAAATAAATAATAATGGGGAACATGCTGTGTAAGGGATGAAAACCGATACTGCAACGGCTGGGATCATAAATCGGATTAGCCAATAAATGGTCAAGGTCGACCAGCATGGTCGATATCATTAACAGGTAAGCGGTTTTCCAGTCCTTACGAAAGAATGCGGCGACAATAACCGCTGGCAATATAAAATGAAGTGCGATATGTAGGATGATCGGGTTTCCTGAATTAATTTTTTATAGTTGATGATTATACTCGAAAATATTCACAACATTGGATTTCATTGATGAAAAGAAGGGGGAATCATCACGGCCAAAATCTCATAATTAATTATGTGTAGTTGCTTATCTTTAACCTGACAAATTGACGAATAAGTTTAGATATAATCTGACCGTTACTCTTCTCAGAATATTA
>CAMYMO010000435.1 GCA_947259425.1 uncultured Ectothiorhodospiraceae bacterium
CTCACCATTTTGGGTAATAACCATCGAACCGTTACCTTCGTTAATATCACGAATAGCTTCTGCCGTATTCTGCTTTAAATAACTGATTGGCCTTACTGATTTACTTAATTTCATAACCTGAATCGACTGATGAACATAGTACTAAATATAGACTATATTTAGCCCCTATACAAGTATTGCTTTAGAATATGCCTCTGTATGCGTGCGTACAAATGTGGTTTTGCAAGACTTGACGCTAATGACTCTTACCGCCTCTTTCCAGGCCCCGGCACCGGCGGCCAGTTCGCATTCGTCCAATGCGGTTTCGTATTTTCGGTGGTCATGAACCATCCAGTTCGTGTTATCACTCATTTTACGCCTTTAGCCTGATAGGATTACAGATGTGATGAAGGGTCGAACAGGTTCGCTGGGTTAACTCGACCAATGGAGTCTGACCCTATTGAAGTTTTTCGATTTCAGCGGTAATCCGATCAAGTTCCTGCTGAGTCGCCGCGGCGATACCCTCAAGTACCTCTGCATTTTCTAGCTGCACTGCCCGTTCTTCCGAGTCGGCATCGAGGCCCTGTCGATAATCACGCTTAATTGCGTCCAGTCTTTCGATTAAGATGGCTTGCTGTTTTTTAAGTGTCTCAAGATCTTCGTTCATAATTTTTTCCAGTATCCAGTTTCTCAAAGTCTCAATAGGGTCAGGTTCCATTGACATTTACAATATAGTTTCAATGGAGTGACCAGAACTTACAGGGCAAGTTCAGGGAATGCTTAATGACCAGAACGCTTGTTCAGGAAATCCTTAATGACCAGAACACTTGTTCAGGGAATCCTTAATGAAACCCGCTAGGGGTTCTAAGGAGAATCCCGCTAGGGGTTCTAAGGAGAATCCCGCCGGGGGTTCTAAGAAGAAACCCGTTAGGGGTTCTAAGTGCTGACCCTATTGAAAAGTTATTTCAGTAAGGTATCGGTCTTACGTTTTTCAAGTGTCCATTGGTGCATGGAGCCATCGTACATTTTAACATTTTTATTACCGAGTACTTCGCTCATCAAAAACCAGCTACCCGCCGCTAAATGACCACTATTGCAATAGGTTATCGTTTCTTTATTGGTATCGATATTCAGGCTTGATAACAATGTCTTGGTATTGTTTGCCGAAACAAATTTTGCGGGTAATTTTGGTTGGGTTAATAATTCATTCGGATAGTTTTTTGCGCCAGGGATGTGTCCTTTTGAATAAACATAACCCTTCCGCCAGATTCCATGATAAAGGCTGGGGGAACGAGTATCAATCAGCTGGATATTCCCGGCCTTGACTGCCTTTTCGACGTCTTCGCTACTCGCGAAAATGCTTTTATCTTCAGACTGGGCAAGCCAGTTTCCTTCTTTGACTTTTTTCGCTTTGCTGTTTACCTTGCGTTTATCTAAGATCCACTGGGCCATACCGCCATTAAGGATAGCCTGGTTTTGGTGACCGAAGTATTTAAGTTGCCAATACAAACGCGTCGCCATGGTCATATCGCTATTTGATGATCCTTTACTGACGATCACAACATTATCGTCTTTATTTAAGCCGACGCTTTGCATAAATTTTTCAAAGTCGGCCTTATTTGGCAGTATTCGTGTGACCTCCCTACCATCGATCATCTTTTTGGTTCTGACTTTTTTATAGTTCACCAGAAGTGCACCCGGGATGTGCCCGCCGACCTTTACCAGCTTAACCTTTCCAGACTTTTTATCTTTTTTGTAACCCGGTTTACTGGTAAAACTTTTAACGTCTTTTCTCACATCGAGAATAACCACTTTATCGATATTCTTTGCTAACCAGTCACTTTCCACTAATGGACCTGGCAATACCGATGCGGCCTGTAGAGAAAATGAACCCATCAAACAAATTGCAAGTATAAATAATTTAATTTTCATGTTACCAACTCCTAACTGTTCAACTGAGAGGCTGGTTGAAATATCTCAATCAGCTTTTCGTTCAAGTTAATGTCTAAACTAGACAAACAATAAATGCTTCGATCTATAAAGCACTGTTTATAATTGTCCGGATAATGCTGTTTCACAACCTGGTCTCGTTTTGATAATAGCCATTCTATCTCTTTTTCAAAGGTCAATAATAGATATTTAAACCAGTTATTTGATAGTTCTTTCTCTTCACTATCGCGTAGCAGTTTAAATTGTGCCTGGCTTAATTTAGAGTCAAACCAGTCGCCATCGGTTACCCATAAATTAGTTGTAAATAACCGGGTTGGTTGGCCTAATTCATCCATGCCCATCGCGATCACATGTGACCACTTATCTGTATTTGAACCGGATTCAGCTTCAATCGGATATGTTCGGGTAAAATAATGAAAATGTCCGTGTTCTTCTATTTCATTATCCGGTGATTTGTGGCAATGATAAAACACTTTCCAGTCGCCGTTACCAAACGTAAAGGATGATTTTGGGTAATGTTGATAAGGTTTGATTTGTTTTACGCCATCGAGTGCCAATAGTACGGCATTAGTCTGCCGCTCACCCATTTTTTTCAGACACTCAACCAGTTTGCCCGCCCAAAACTGATGAATCAATTGTTGCTCTGTATAACGATGCATCAGGTTGGCTTCACTCATCATCACTCTCCTCGGTCCCGTCTGCGCCTAATGCACATGGCGCGGCACCTAAACTACATGGGGTACCCGACTCCATGATTTCCTGATCTTGCTCTGATGACATTGATTCGACCTCAGGCAATTTATGCTCGGTGTGATCAATCGCGATCGCTATCGCCGCTAAACTTAGCGTTGCGCCCATGATGACTTTGCCCGTTTTATGTTTCATCTAAAACGCCTTATCCAATTTAATAAAGACCCGTAAATAGGTCCCAACAATATTGCCAATAAATGCGGACACCAACCATAACCAGCCATGCAAACTTCCACTGCTGATGCCTGCTAATAACGCGCCGATGTTACATCCAAACGCAAGTCGTGCCCCATAGCCAAGTAGAAGCCCGCCGACCACAACGGCAAACAGTTTATTCTTAGTCAGCGTCATTTTCGGGGCATAACGACTGGCCAGGGTGGCGGCTAAGCCTGCGCCAATCAGTAGACCAAAGTTCATTACCGATGTGGTGTCTAATAACACACTGCTATCCAATGACTTCGAGGGGTAACCCAACATCCAATATTCCCAGTACTGAACGTTGCCCCCGAGCGCCGACCAGATTTTCGCGCCCCATAAACTAAAAGCATAGGTGATTGACCAGGGATGGCCCGCCGTTAGCATGGTTAACAGATTCAGGACTGCAAGCGAAATCACCGCCCACCAAATCGGCCATTTCCCATACAACAGGGTGGGTATTAGTTTATCTTTGGATACGGGCGTATATACGGGAGAAAGCGAACGATTCTTACGTTTATCGATTGCCCGTACGACACTATATATTATGATCAGTACCGCAAGCGTAATGACTAATCCCGGTAACCAGCCGACCTCTTTGACCAGTGAAAAGGTGCCCAGGTCGCCCAGTTCAAACCACCACATTAGATGCGCAGAACCCATGGTTGCACCGATAATAAAGAAGGCCAGGGTGATTAACATATCGACCTGGCCCTGCCCGGCGGTAAACAGGGTCCCGGAACCACAGCCACCACCCAGCTGCATGCCAATTCCAAACAAAAACGCGCCGACTAAAACGGAATAGCCCAGCGGGGCAACGGCCCCGGCTGGCACTTGTTCACTAAAAACCTGGCCAAGCAGTGGAAAGAAAAAGACCGAGGTTAACATGACCAATAAGATTTGTGCCCTCACGCCCTTGCTATCCTGGTTGCGGATAAACTGACGCCAACCGCCGGTGAAACCAAACATCGCATGTAACAAACTGATGCCAAGGCCGATCCCGATCAGGAATAACAGGCTTTGGCGAAGCCCTACGGCAGACTGGATATACAGGCTGCCAAACAGGATAACTAAAATATATAAGGCCAGCGTGCCTTGCTCGAGGACGGGCGATTCTTTATGTTGGGTACTTGCTGTCATTTGGTTTTAATCTCAAATTTAATTTGTTCAAGCGTCACGATGGTTTCATGCACTGGGCAATATTTGGCAACATGTTCCAGCGCCTTTTTGTACACTCATCACCGCATTGGGCAAGTCAACCTTGACCCGAATATTATTAAACCGGGTTGGATGCGAGGCCACATCCTATTCTACCTCAACCGTCAGCCCATCTGCATTGAGGTGGTGATCATGACAAAAATGAGTCACTAACACACCGACACAGGAACTGATGGAGGTCATGAATAATTGCGGCGGCGTCGGCCCCCTGTCCAGACCACCCCATTATTCAGGTCCTTCAACCAAAAGTCGATGTTTACCCAGCATGCTCTCAAATAACATACCGCCTTTGAATACTGTTTTTACGGCGCCTATTCCACCTCCTTGGCCATACCCTGGTTTAGTATGCGATCAATGGACTGGGACAATATTGATTTGGATCAGGTTCAATGGGGTCAGACACTGAGGTATCCCTTCAAATGTTGTACCGGAAATGCCTTCTCCCTCAGGGAGAAGGCGCTTATGTCGATAATATTTGTGGAGATCCCAGGCTATGCCGCCATTAGCGAAGCCTAGAATTCACCGCTGGCCGAACGATCCATGATGGCCAGGATGACTTCGCGTACTCGTTCAGCATCCTTCTTTAATTCAGGTGGCAAGGGTTTACCACCGTGAATCATCATGTCCATATTTAATGAGTAGATCCAGAATTTACCCTGCTTGTCTTCAACTAACGAGACACGGCACGGTAGATAGGCCGAAAAGGAATCGCTGTAATCGACCATCTTTGCTGCGGTCAAGGGGTTGCAGTACATGTAGATCTTCAGGAAACGTTGTTTTTTACCCGTCATCGTTTCAACTTGTTTTGACAATGGCAACTGGCCGACGTTCTTGATATTCAGTTCGTTTGCGACTGACTTCATCACATCTTCCACATCTTCAACACTCAGATCATCTTTAACTTGGCGCCGCCATATTGTTGCTTCCGCTGCATTCCCTGACGCCAATAATTTTTTACCCATGTCGATATAGGTATCTGTGGCTTTATCATCAAATGCCTGGAACGATTTATAATAGGGCCACACTTCTACTGCTCCCCAAATAGCGATGACAATCGCAGCCAGGCCAATCAACGCCAGAATATTACGTAACCAGTTCATTCCATTACCTCCAAGTTAAAACAAATTAATCCATGATAATAACCGCCTTTAAATAAAGCTATTTAGGTGGCGGCGGTAAAGGTGCATTATACCCGCGGTAATATGGATTTGGATAAAATACTGGAGGGGGTCCGTAATAATATGGATAACCATAATATCGAGGTGGTGGTGGCGGTACAGGAGGATACGATCTATAAGGTCGCCAGCCTGGTGGAGGTCCATAGCGATCACGATAACGATTTGCACTCCCGGGCCAGTCAGTACGTTGGTCAGACTTATTGTTTGTTATATTTCCATTATTATATTGTGGTTCTTGCATGCTGGCTTGAGGCGTTGGTGGTGGGGACATACGCATTTGAGGGGGGTACCCAGGTCCCATAGCAGGCGAGTCAGTTGGGTTTGTTGCCGTGCTCTTCGCCACTTTTTCACTCGAGGTTAAATCGTTCGTGCTAATCCACCAAATAAAACCAATCGCAAATATCACCACGATCAGAATGGGTAGCTTGCCCCGCCAAAATGGTTTGCTTTTATTTGCCGGTGTCGCATTTTCATCCTGCATCACGCCCATGTCTTTTAACTTGTCTTTAAGTTTCGATTGTTTATCTTCGGATGATGCCTGCTCTTCAGTCATAACTAATCTCCTTCAATTAACTTTCAGTCTGTCCAGAGGGTCGTGTATATTGATCGTTAAGCGTTTGGATAGACTCGTTGGTTTTTTCCAATATCGTATGTAAAAAATTTCGGGTAAATCGATGCCAACCAACAATGTTGGGTCTAAATATACTTCTTAAAAAGCGCGTATTTTTTATTAACGCTTGTTTTAAAGGTGTGTTTTCTTCTTCGTACAGATCGTTGTCCAGGCTTCGCAATACAGAGCGCAGCGATAAGATTCGCATGCCATGATGTATACCGAACAGAACTACAAATAATATGGCGCCGCCGAAAATCGGATTCCAGATATTATCATTGAGCAAATCTAAACTCGTTGCAAGCCAGGGGGAATATTCCGACTCCCCCTGAAATAAACCGCCGGATATTAACGCAGCAAGTAGTGCCACCCCGACTAAGCCAAAAGCGACGGCATCACGCCACAACACACCCCTTCCCCAGCGGCGCACCAGTTTTCGAAGTTTTGGAACCGTCTGTTGTTCAATGTCGCGCGTCATTTTTTCGAGGTTACCCAGAATTCGGTAAATACGATCAACATGAACCTGTTGGATACGATCGGTAATCTCGTTCATATCTTCGTTGCATTTCTTTTGTAATCGTTCCTGAACATTCGTTTCGCCAGTTCCCGTCGCGGCATCTTGATTATAAATAGCAAAGAACTTACCTGCCGTTAGTCCTTCTTGCGCCAGGGCCTTTTGCCAGGCCGCAACCACGTCTTCCGGGTTATCTTCACGCGAGGTCGTATCCATCTGGTTCAGTACATAAATAAATTTATTCGAATCTTTTCGAGATATTGTACCCGCGACTAAATGCTCAAGCGTATCGGCCATTGTGCCCGCCTCTGGATGACGTGCATCAAAAAATATCAGCACCAGATCCGATAAATCTATAATGTAATCCGTTATCTTCAAGGTAGATGTGCGTTGAGCATCTGCATCGAACCCTG
>CAMYMO010000436.1 GCA_947259425.1 uncultured Ectothiorhodospiraceae bacterium
ACAGCTTGAAGGTTATATCGCCTCAATTCCGACCATTGATTCTCGTAAAGCCCGTTTTGAATTTGATGTTGATACGGTCGTCGCCCCGTCGATTAGCTCATTTCCTGAAAAACTGGTTCTAAGTTGGTTTAAATCGGGTAAACAAAACCTCAATGTGGGTGATAAATGGCAATTTACCGTTCGGCTAAAGCCACCCCGTAATTTTGCAAACCCAGGCGGCTTTGATTACAAAAAGTGGTTATTTCAAAAAGGTATTCTGGCCACGGGCTATATACGCAACAAGGCACCGGCAAAATTACTCGAAAGCGATGCCAGTTCATATCCCATCCAACGACTTCGACAAGTATTACAAACCCGGCTCAACCAAAGTGAAATTGACACACAGGTGTTACCGTTTATTCGTGCGTTGGTTATTGGAGATAGAACGGGTTTACAAAACAAGGAGTGGGCGGTGTTGCAAAAGACCGGAACCATTCACTTGATGGCGATTTCCGGTTTACATGTTGGGCTGATTGCGGCGTTTTTCTTTTTTTTAACACGATGGGTATGGGCCTGGATACCCGGTGCCGTACTGTATATTGCCGCACCAAGAGCGGCCGCGATGGTGGCCTGGCTGGCGGCATTTTTTTATTCCGCATTGGCCGGATTTGCCTTACCCACTCAACGGGCGATGATTATGTTAAGCGTTGTCTTGTTCGCGCTGGTCTTGAAAAAACGTATTCAACCGAGCTATGTATTCACCAGCGCATTAGTGATTGTGTTAGTGCTCGATAGCTTCGCGGTATTATCAGTCAGTTTTTGGCTTTCGTTTGGCGCAGTGGCATTAATTTACTATTTCATTTTCACTTCGAGCCAGCCGCAAGTTAAGAGCAAAACATCACGCTTTAAATATTGGCTACATCTGCAGTTATTTATCAGTGTCGGTCTGTTACCGCTAACCATCCAGTTTTTCCAGCAAGCGCCGATCGTTTCGCCGATAGCGAATAGTGTTGCCGTGCCGGTAGTCGGGTTCATTATCGTACCGCTTTGTTTTATCGGATGTTTGTTTTTGTTTATTAATGAGACCATCGCGATGTTTTGGTTTGACTTAATCGCCTCAATTTTTTCAGTGTTGTGGTCATTTCTTGAATGGTTTTCTGAGTTGTCTTTTAGTAGCTATGCATTCGCAACGCCATCCATTTTAGCGTTGTTATTGGCCTTATTCGGATTGGGACTGTTTTTTTTGCCGGGCATGTTACGGGTCAGGTTATTAGGTGTGGTGTGTTGTCTGCCGATCCTGTTCCCGTTTCAAACAAAGATTGACCCTGGTGACTTTAATTTAACGGTACTCGATGTTGGTCAAGGGCTGGCCTTAACCTTACAAACCGCTCAACATAGTTTGGTATTCGATACCGGTCCCCGCTTTAGTCGTCATTTAGATACCGGGCGAGCCGTTGTCATTCCCTATCTTCGCGAAGCCGGGATACATCAATTGGATACTTTACTGATCAGTCATGCCGATAATGATCATATTGGTGGCGCACGTTCCGTTTTATCCGGCATTCGAGTGAACCAGATAGTAACCAGCGTTCCAGAAAATTTTTCAAGTCACAAACTAAATTCAATCAGCCGTTGTGTTCGAGGTCAGTCCTGGCAATGGGATGGGGTGCAGTTTGAGATCATCCACCCCGATGTAAAAGATTATGCAGCTGGCCTGAGTGAAAATAATTTATCATGCGTGTTGCTGGTGAAATCGAATCAACAAAAAATATTACTGACCGGCGATATTGAACAACCGGCCGAGAAGCTTATTTTACAACGCTATCCAGGATTAACGAATATCACCCTTATGGTCGCACCACATCATGGAAGTAAAACCTCGTCTTCGAAACCGTTTGTGCAACAACTTAATCCCAATAAAGTCATTATGCCGGTCGGTTGGCGCAATCGTTATCGCTTTCCACACAAACAAGTGCTGAATCGTTACCAGTCAATTCAGTCAGAAATCTATCTCACCAGCGAATCGGGGGCGATCAGCTTTGCTTCAAATTCGAGCATTATTGGCCAGTACCGAGGGCAAAATCGCTCATATTGGGACTAAATATGAGTTTAAAATGCCCCTTTCCGCTATGCTGTGTCTTTGTTAAAGTGTGCCTGCCCATTTAGCACTAAGTTGTTAATTTACTTAATTATTAAGGGAGTACCTACGAGTGGATGTCTATGTTCAAGCTGGCGGATATTTAATGATCCCCATCTTACTTTTCTCGGTCGCCGCAGCGGCGATTGTCGCCGAGCGTATTTGGTCGCTACAGAGCAAGAAAATCGTCCCGCCGACGTTGGTGGCCCAGGTCTGGCAGTGGCATAAAGCGGGCACGCTGGATGATGAACATATCGATGCGTTGGCTAAGAATTCACCACTAGGTAGGGTGCTGGCAGCGGGATTACATAATTTAAATTACCCACGCGAGATCATGAAAGAAATGATCGAAGATACGGGTCGACAGGTCGTGCATGAGTTAGAGCGTTTCCTCAATTTCCTCGGCACCATTGCCGCGGTCACCCCATTATTAGGCCTGTTAGGTACGGTGGTCGGCATGATTAAAGTCTTCAGCGAAATCATGAAACATGGCGTCGGCAACCCAAGCGTACTGGCGGGCGGTATATCGGAAGCGCTAATCACAACGGCGGCCGGACTCATTGTCGCGATCCCAACCTTAATCCTTTATCGCTATCTTCGTGGCAAGGTCGATGGGCTGGTGCTCAAAATGGAAGAAGAAGCCCTGAAAATGGTGGATGTGATACACGGTGATCGTGAAATGACGGCAAAAGGCTAACGATGAATTTCCGATCAGAACAACAAGAGTCCGTCGATATCAACCTTACGCCATTGATCGATGTGGTCTTTTTACTGTTAATCTTTTTTATGGTTTCAACCACCTTTCAAAAAAGCGCCGAAATTCAAATTGACCTGCCGGAGGCGAGTGGACAACCTCCTGAGAGAAAACAATTTGTCGTTGAAATTGCGATTGATAGTTTAGGCCGTTATTTTGTCAACAACCGTGTGTTGGTGGATAAAAAGCTTGGCACACTCCAGTTGGCCATCCAGCAAACCCTTGTTGATGCCAGGCTGGATGCCAAACAAAAGCAACCCCATATTATTATCAGCTCAGATAAAAACGCATCTTATCAGTCGGTCGTGACCGCAATGGATGCGGTTAACCAACTTGGACTTCATAAATTCAGTTTGACGACAAAACAGAGTAACGAAGACAACTAGCATGGCAGAAAAACAAACACCGGTGAGTGGCTGGGCGGTTTACAAGCGACTATTACGGTACTCTGCAGAATACTGGCGAACGTTTTTGATTGCGATCGTCGGTATGTTTATTGTCGCGATATCCACCTTATTATTTGCTAAGTTTGTCGAACCGATGTTGGATGATACGTTCATCGAACGCGATGTTGAAACCATTAAATGGGTGCCGATTGCGTTAATGGCCATTTATGGTATTCGCATGCTCGGCGCCTTCTTGTCCGGGTATTTTATGGCTTACATTGCCCGTGGTGTGGTCAGGAAAATGCGCACCAAAATATTTAGCCATTACCTAACCTTACCGATTTCCTTTTTTGATTCGCAATCATCCGGGACCCTGGTCTCGAAAATGGTTTATGACGTTGAGCAATTGGCCGATGCCGCCTCCGGTGTGGTCACGGTTTTATTTCGCGATTCCTTAACCATTATTGCCTTACTCATCTTTATGTTTCTTGAGAGTGCAAAACTGACGCTTATATTAATGATCAGCATTCCGTTGTTACTGGTATTTGTTTTATTTATCAGTAAACGCTTCCGACGCGTCAGTCAACGCATACAACATTCCATGGGGGATGTCTCAACCATTACGGAAGAGATTATCGAGGCCAATCGTGAAGTTAAAATCTTTGGCGGCCAAAACTATGAAAACAAACGTTTTGAAGTCATTAATCGCAATAACTGGCGACAGTTTTTAAAATACCATGCCACCAATGCATTGAGTTCACCGGTGATCGAGTTTGTGGTCGCCACCGGGTTTGCCGGCGTTTTATATTACGTGACGCAGCCCAGCATGATCGAAGATATCACCCCAGGTAAATTCATGTCGTTTTTAACCGCGATGTTGTTGTTATTACAATCCGCACGACCACTGGCTTCGATAAATGCTCAATTACAACGCGGCATTGCCGCCGCACAAAGCGTGTTTTCACTGCTGGATGAAGATGAGGAAACCAACAAGGGCAGCCAGAATCTCGAACGAGTCAAAGGCCATATTGAATTTAAACACCTGACCTTCAGTTACGAAAAAGATCGACCGGTATTGCATGATTTAAGTTTGAAAATAAACGCCGGGGAAAGCGTGGCGTTTGTCGGCCATTCAGGCTCCGGTAAAACCACCCTGGTTAATCTATTGCCGCGCTTTTATGACCTTCAGCAAGGCGAGATAATAATCGACGGGCATAATATTGAAGATGTTCGACTCGATAGTCTACGTTCGCATATTGCCTTAGTCAGTCAACACGTCACACTATTCAATGACACCGTCGCACATAACATTGCCTATGGTGATCTGGATTCGGCTACTCCAGAAGACATTCGCGCCGCCGCCAAAGCCGCCCATGCACTTGAGTTTATCGAACAGTTGCCCGACGGTTTCGAAACCCTGGTGGGCGAGAATGGCGTGCGTTTTTCTGGCGGCCAACGCCAGCGCATTGCGATCGCACGTGCCATTTTAAAAGATGCTCCAATTCTTATTTTAGACGAAGCCACCTCGGCATTGGATACCGAATCCGAACGTCATATCCAGGCCGCATTGAATGAAGTAATGAAAGATCGAACCACCTTAGTGATCGCACATCGACTATCAACGATTGAACGAGTCGATAAGATCGTGGTGCTGGATAACGGTCGCATCATCGAAACTGGAAAACATAAAGAGTTATTAACAAAAAGCGGTACCTATGAAAAACTTTATAAACTGCAGTTTTCCGACGCAGCTGAAGCGAGTTCATGAGCCTCAGTCTTAAACAAAAAATGGCTCATGTGTTGCAGCAGTCCTGGTATGATAAATCGGGATTAACGCTAATCCTACGACCACTGTCCTGGTTGTTTATTTTAATTAGCGTCACTCGGCGCTACCTGTATCGTGTTGGTATTATAAAGTCGACCCAACTCCCGGTACCCACGATCATTGTTGGAAACCTGACTGTCGGTGGAACCGGCAAAACACCATTAGTCATTTGGTTAGCAAACTACTTAAAAGATCTTGGTTACAAACCCGGAATATTAAGCCGAGGTTACAGTGGCATGGCCAATAGCTGGCCGCAACAAGTTCGGCCCGATGCCGATCCTTATATCGTTGGTGATGAAGCGGTGGTGATCTCACGTCGTACCCAATGCCCGATGGCGGTCGGACCGGATCGGGTGGCGGCCGGTGAAGCCTTATTAAAGTATTCGGATTGCGATATCGTGATCAGCGATGACGGACTGCAGCACTATCGTTTAAAGCGAAACATCGAGGTGCTGGTGATTGATGGGATTCGCCGCTTTGGTAATGGATTTTGTTTACCGGCCGGACCACTGCGTGAATGCGTATCGCGCAAAGACGAAGTGGATTGCAAGGTCACCAATGGCGTGGCCGCGCAGGGCGAGTATGCGATGACCTATAGCGGCTGCGATATAGTAAATCTTGTCAGCCAGGAAGCCAAACCATTAGCCGACCTTGTTGGCCAGTCTATAAAGGCAGTCGCCGGTATCGGTAACCCGGATCGGTTTTTTAATTTTTTGCGTGCCCAGGGGTTACGGCTGGAAACCAAGGCCTTTCCGGATCACTATTTATATAGTGAAGATTCAATACAAGCGGATGATGAAACCCTTGTGTTGATGACCGAAAAAGATGCGGTAAAATGCCAGCGCTTTGCCAAAGCAAATTGGTGGTATGTACCGGTTAATGTCAACATGCCAAACGAGTTTGGCCTGGAAATTGTAAATTTATTAGAGAAAAGTCATGGATAAAAAATTATTAGATATCTTTGCCTGCCCGATTTGTAAGGGCCCATTAAAATTCAAATCAGATAGCAATGAATTAATTTGCCCGGTCGATCGACTGGCGTACCCGGTGCGCGATGGCATTCATGTCTTGTTTGAAGACGAAGCACGAGCGCTACCGGCCGACGAGGAAATCAGTTAGTGCCGTTCACGGTGGTTATTCCAGCCCGCTATGCCTCAACCCGGCTGCCAGGTAAAATATTAAAAGACATCGGCGGCAAAACCTTATTACACCGTGTCGTCGAGTGCGTAAAGGCCTCCAAAGCCGATTCGATCATCGTCGCCACAGACGATCCACGTATTGTTACCGAAGCCAATAACATCGGCGTCGAGGTGTGCTTAACTGATGAGGCGCACCAATCCGGTACCGAACGCATATCAGAAGTTATCTCTAAACGAAAAATAGCGGCGGATACGATAATAGTAAACGTGCAGGGCGACGAACCGTTTATGCCGGCAGCCTGCATCGAACAAGTCGCCAATTTATTAAAACAAAATCCACGTGCCGAGATGGCCACCTTATACACCCACCTGTTAGAGACAAGCGAGATCACCGACAGCAACGTGGTTAAAGTCGTGATCAACAACAACCATGAAGCCATGTACTTCAGTCGCGCCTCGATCCCCTGGTTTCGCGACGAATATGAAAAAGAATTCTACGCAGCAACGCATTTACAAAACACCTTCCGACACATTGGCATCTACGCCTACCGCGCCGGCTTTGTCCAAAACCTGCTC
>CAMYMO010000437.1 GCA_947259425.1 uncultured Ectothiorhodospiraceae bacterium
TTTGTGCGTGGTTGAAGTTGTTACATCGGCAATATTAACCGGACTGGGGTAATGTCCCGCCGCGATCAAACCTGCCACGTGGGCCATGTCAACAAATAAATAGGCGCCAACACTGTCGGCAATATCACGAAAACGTTGCCAATCCATAACACGCGAGTAGGCAGAAAATCCGGCTACGATCATTTTAGGTTTATGTTGTTTGGCTAACGCTTCGACCTGATCATAATCAACCACACCGGTCTCGTTATTTAATCCATACTGGATCGCATTATAAATTTTGCCCGAGAAATTCACTTTTGAACCATGGGTCAAATGACCGCCATCGGCCAGACTCATCCCTAATACGGTATCACCCGGTTCGCATAACGCCATATAAACCGCCGCATTCGCTTGTGAACCTGAATGGGGTTGTACATTGGCATAATCGGCATCAAAAAGCTGTTTTACCCGATCAATCGCCAGTTGTTCGGCGACATCCACATGTTCACAACCACCATAATAGCGTTTGCCTGGATAGCCTTCGGCATATTTATTGGTAAGCGCCGAACCCTGTGCTTCCATCACCCGCGGGCTGGCATAATTTTCTGAGGCAATCAGCTCGATATGCTCTTCCTGACGTTGATTTTCCTTGGTAATGGCCGACCATAAATCAGGGTCAAAATCGGCGATATTCATATTTTTGCTAAACATACTTACCTCAAAATGTTCGTGAACTGAAATAGGTGAATTCTTGAATTTGGCGGTATTATATTCGTATTTGCTGATGATGCGTAGCCAAATCTAAATGGGGGCTGAGACGTATTTTTCCTTAGCGGGCATTCCCTTGGCGAAGGTAAGCTAAAAATATGTCCCTGCTCCCCATTTAATCCATTTATCAATAAAAAAGGCCGCTGACGCGGCCTTCTAATTACTGATTGATTGCTTTAGTTTGGGCAAAAATGCCGCAATTTTAGAACTTCCAACCCCAGCTCACCTCGGCCTCGTTTTGATGCATAGTGATAGTGACATCCTGACCTGGATTCAATGGATTAGCACCCGAGACAGATTTCTCAAACCCATGCATAAAGGCAAAGCTCAGCTCACTGGTTTTGCTGATGTCCCAACTAAAACCTAAGGTAAGATGATCTTCGATCACCGCAGGCGCAAGGATATTAAAAACAACTTCCGACTCCGGTATGGGTTGGGTACCATGACTGAATCCTGCACGGAGCGTCCAGTTTTGTGCCGCAGCCCATTGCCAACCGATTTTATAGATCGTCATATCACGCCAACCAAAACCGGCCCCATCAGAACCGCCTAAACAACGTGAAGTTACACCAGCCGCACAACCGGAGGTTGTATTGATGAGATTATTCATTGGATTCGCTATCGCCGCAACATCACTGTATTCAATACGTTGTATATCAAACGTGATTACCTGTTTTGGTGTTGCCTTCAACGCCAGCCCTGCAGTCCAGGTTGCGGGAATATCAAAATCACCCTGTTCTGCAAATAAACCGCTGTACTTATCGAATTCGTCCATATCGAACTTGGACTGATAGGAGGCTGCCAGCGTTAGTCCTTTTATAATTTCACCCTGGATACCGAGTTTGAAACCAAGACCAAACGAATCGTCGACACCGTTATTGCTTAGGTTAGCCGCATTAGTAGAAAAACCTCCGAATGTTGCCAGACCTTTAGCCTCAAAACGTTGATAAGCAGCAATCGCACTCACACCCCATGAACTTTTAGCCCCCATCTTGCGCGAATAGGTTGCATTTAAAAATAGTTGTTCTAAATTAACTCCCGCTGTTCCTGCACCAAAGGTACCCGGAGTTGTTTGTAAATCTCCAGGCAATGGGAAGTTTGAACCATCATCATGTTGTGCCTGACCACCAACATATTCCGTGTTCATTCCACCATTGCCATAGAGACTTAAACCGATACCAGCTTGAGAACCCAACCCCCAATTCATAGCAAAATGAGGAATCCAAAACAATTCGTTATCGCTATCAATACTTTGTGCAGTATTATTTCCTCCAATCGTAAACGGGCATGGAGTTGGTGTCCCCAGCCCATTCCAACATGCAGTTCCATCTGTACCGGATGGTGCTGCTGTTGCAGAATAATCACGCACCGGGCTAAATGCCGCAATACCCAGCTCAATTCGTTCATCAACAAAAACTAAACCTGCTGGGTTGGTTGCGCTAATCATCGCATCTTGCGGTAACGCGACCCCACCACCTGCCAGGCCTTTATTTTTCGTACCGTACCCATGTCCAAAATAACCGTTAGTCGCATTCACTGACGAGTTAACGATAAGACCAAGTGTAATAAGCAACCCATATCGAAAAGGTTTACCGATCATGATGACTTCTCCTGCACACTTTTAAACAACTTAAGAAAATTAATGAGAGGCATAATTTATTATTGTTCCGTATTTATAATTTTTTTCCATATTACAAACAAGGTTACCGACGGGTCATGAATAAACATGAACAATATTATCATTTCATAATATTGCATCCATTCGCCTCCCAGCGAATTATGTTCCTAATAAGACACCTGATATAATTTGAAGTCAAGTAAAAAAAATTTAAAAATAATCATTGTACTCAAGCGCAAAATAAGTGAAATTACAGTATTGACTGACACTCGATACGTTAGTAAATGCTTTATGGATATCAGAATAAATATAGGGGAGCCATCATGCACCACCTTCGTCACCTAAATAAAAAAATTATAGCGACTGCTTTTGCCTGTTTCATACCTGTGTCGCTTACTCATGCAAACGGATTTAGAGTCCCTGAAATCTCGGTTGCCGGCACCGCAACCTCTAACGCGCTGGTTGCCAATACCGATGAGCTCGGAGCGATTGCCTATAATCCTGCTGTACTCAGTTTTCACGAAGGTAGACATGTCATGGCCGGCGTCAACAATATTAGTTATGAACATACCGTGACGCCTGATGGTGGTACCAGAACGAAGGGGGTTGGTGAAGATAGTTTTTTCATTCCTAATTTGTTAGTGAGCACGACTGGAGATAATGGTGTTGGCTTTGCTTTGCTGATTAATTCTCCTTTTGGATTAGAAACAGAATACCCCAACGAAACTTTCCCGCTATTCGATAATGTTAATACACCCGACTTTCAGGAACCTGCGCATAGCCGCATAAAAATGATTAACATAAATCCAAATATTTCATACAAGTTTGGTAAAAATAGTAGTGTGGCATTTGGACTCGATTTTTACGATTTGATCGATCTGACTTTTAATTCTCAAGCAATCAGAATCAGCGGCTCAGGTAATGGGATTGGCTATAATGTTGGTTTATTGCATAAAATGGATAAGTTTAATATCGGGGTCTCATATCGAAGTGGCGTTACCACCGATCTTACTGGCCAGTTCGATGCTCGAGGCATCGGCTCTTCAGTCATTGGTGCAGAATCAACACTAAGATTTCCAAGCATGTTGCAGGTGGGTGTTCACTATCAGCCGACCGAAAACTTCGGTGTTGAATTTGATATCGATCATACTGGCTGGAATAGTTTTGATACAATAACGGTGACCAACTCTACCGGTGCCCCACTAACCAGCAGCACGAACAACTGGGAAAATACAATAGCCTATCGACTAGGATTTACCTACAAAATCACTTCAGGCACCAAGTTACTATTTGGTTATTCGTATGATGCAACACCACAAGCCGATGCATTCTTCTCAGCACGGGTACCGGATGCAGATCGACAATTATTTTCAATTGGTGCCAGCCACAACTTTTCTGGCTGGAAACTGGAATACGCTTACATGTATGTAGACGTTGATGACAGGACAATTAACTCATCAACAGCACCTCCCCCTCCACCTGCCGGTGGTGAAGTTAATGGCACCACAGCCTATAACGGCAAATATGAATCCGAAGTGAGTCTGATCGGTATCAGCCTCTCAACAAGTTTCTAAATTTGCTATGAATTCGTGTTACTGAGGAATATAAATGAAATGCGCTCCAGCCGGAGCGCATTTTTTATTAGATGTATAAAGTGATATCCGATTCACCGGCAAATTCGAAAAAGGTCGCCGCACCACCATAATCAATTCCATCAATAAACTCATGCTGTTGCATGTCGAATAAATCAACGGTCATTTGACAGGCGATCATGCGGACTTCCGCTTCATTACATAAATCACGTAATTCACCGACACTGGCCACGCCTTTGGTTTTCATTTTATTTTTCATCATCATGGTCATGATGCTTTGCATACCCGGAATGGCGGTGCCTAATATTGGGAACCATTTATCCATTCCCATTGGCATTGGCATACCCGGGTTGCCTAAAGGACTCACCTGCAAGGCCAGCTTTTTCTTTAACAACTGCAATCCATAGAAGGTGAAAAATATCTGAACTTCATAGCCCAATGCTGCAGCGGTAGAAGCAAGAATAAAGGGCGGGTAGGCCCAATCAAGGGTTCCTTTCGTAGCAATTATTGCGAGTTTTTTATCTGACATGTGAGGTCTCCAACTTTAGACTCACTTCCATGTGTTAAGTATAGTGTCGAAAATTCCTGGTTGCATAAAAAAAGCCTGATTTCTCAGGCTTTTTTAAATTTATACTTTCTTTATCAAGAATAAGAACTTTCCGCCTTCTTCTTTTGATTCCATCAACTCATTGCCGGTTTGTTTGGCAAAGGCCTCGAAATCTTTAACAGAACCTGGGTCAGTTGCAATGATGTGAAGGACCTGGCCTCCTTCCATGCCACCGAGAGCCTTCTTGGCACGTAAAATGGGTAGTGGGCAGTTTAAACCTGTTGCATCAAGTTCTTGATCAAAATCGGCCATGCTAAAAGCTCCTTAAAATTATCAGTATCAAAGTTTAATCTAAGCTTGAAATACAGTCATCTCAAGCCATATAAATATCATTGCATGCATTTATATAGGACATAAAAGCGTAACTGTCACCAAGTAAACACATTAATATTAATATATATTACCATATATTGAATCTATCACCAGCTTTCGTTGTCTTATTGATGACACTTATTAGTTAGTTTGACTAATCATCATTAATTTCAGCAGTTTACTCGGTGATTTATAATATTTCTCGAGTTTGGGCATAATCTGTTTATAATCAATTATCTATGAAAAGCCTGATTAAAATAACGATCATTTCCCTGTTCCTGATTGGACTCAGTACTCGGACGTCAGCGGAAGAATACAATTTACCTGATCTGGGCGGTCATGGCAGTTCCGGTATTACCGCCGCAGACGAATATCGTACCGGTGCCAGCGTTTTACGCAATATCAGACGCGCGGGTCTGGTCGTTGACGATCCCATCATTACTGACTATTTAAATGAAATTGGCTATCGATTGCTCTCTCACCAGGATCATGGTGATACTAAATTCACCTTTTTCCTGGTCAATGATAAATCGATTAACGCCTTTGCCCTCCCCGGTGGTT
The DNA here is from genome assembly GCA_947259425.1 of uncultured Ectothiorhodospiraceae bacterium. Classification (GTDB taxonomy): domain Bacteria; phylum Pseudomonadota; class Gammaproteobacteria; order UBA6429; family Thiohalophilaceae; genus SZUA-24. The sequence continues at coordinate 5,438 of CAMYMO010000437.1, forward strand.
TTATTGGTATCAATTATGGGCTGTTTACCCAAACGGACACCGAAAGTGAACTCGCCTCGGTATTTGCCCATGAAATTGCCCACGTCACGCAACGCCATTACGCCCGGGCTTATGACGTAGGGCCGACGTCTAGCTTACCCATCCTGGCTGCCTTGATTGCCGCCATTATACTGGGGGGAGAAAATAATAATGTTGCTTCCGCTGCGCTGGCTACTGCCGCGGCCAGCCAGGCCTCCAAACAAATTAATTTTACTCGCCACAACGAGCAAGAAGCCGATCGAATCGGCATACAGGTGCTATCTGATTCCGGATTCAACCCCGAGCGCATGGCGACCTTTTTTGAAAAATTGGAGCGTGAATCCAGAACCTATGGACTGGAAATACCTGAATTTCTGCGTACCCACCCCGTCAGTGTATCTCGAATTTCCGATGCCAAGGGTCGTGCCCGGCATTTACCAAAGACCGAAGATAATGATTCAATCAATTACCTGTTGATGCGGCAACGAATTATTGCCCTTGCCAATCCAAATAAACAAAGCAACGTCAAGCAGCATGAAGAGGATTTAAAAAATAAAAAAGGCGATGCCCTCATTGCAGCACGTTATGGGTATGTCTTAAGTTTATTACGAACGGAACAACATGATAAAGCCCGCCAACAGATTGATATGTTGATTAAGGCCTATCCAATGCGTATTGCGTTTTTACTCGTCCAGGCTGAAGTGGAAGTTGAGGCAAAAAAACCAGAACGCGCGATTAAAATATATCAGAATGCACTTAAGCTTTACCCGAATAATGAATCCATCCAGCATGATTACATTAAAGTTCTCATACAACAAAAACGATATAAATCAGCACTGACAACACTGAACGCTTTTTTGAAGAAAAGTCCTAAAAACCCAGTGTTTTATAAGTATTTAGCCGAAAGTCGCGCCGCCTTAAACCAACAGGCAGGATCACATGAAGCGTTAGCTGAATACTATTACCAGATTGGCCAATTTCATCAAGCCGTCGATCAAATTACCATCGCCTTAAAAACAAGCAAAAACAATTTTTATGCCACCTCGCGACTCGAGGCAAAATTGAAGCACATTCAAGAAGAAATCCCGGTCGCCACAAATTAATTAATGTCTCGTCAATTAGATTTTACTAATTAACTAATCTATCTTTCAGCTCTTGCACGCCCTGATAGTTCATGTATGCTACAGACCTTGCAACGACATGTTGTAAATATAATAAATGGAAATACTTACAAAGATATTTTTGTAAGTCATCTTTTAGAAAACACCTTTGACGAGGAGGAGATCATGCGGAAACCCGCCAAAATGATCGCCGCCGCGAGTGCAGTTGCG
>CAMYMO010000438.1 GCA_947259425.1 uncultured Ectothiorhodospiraceae bacterium
CTCAAGTCCCTGATGATCCAGTTTGATATTCACTGTGCCATTATGATATTTCCATCGACCTCGTCCGCCTTCCAATAACGGATAGCTGACGGCACCGCCAGGTAAAATGATGTTTGCCTGACCGATGAGTTGATCAGGGGTATTAAAATTCAATTCTGCAGTGGCGTCGGCTATTCCTTCAATAGTTAGCTCTGCTGGGAGCCAGGGTTTAAATAACAACAGCGGTAGTTTTTTCATTGTGAGACTGGATTTCCACACAGCCTTCTCTCGTTGCAGTGTTGTGCAGAACCGGGCCTGCTGGCTTTGCAGACACAGTGACTCGAGTAAAAGATCTTTAGTATCAATGTTGAGCGTAGCAGGGTCGCTGAGTTTCCAGTTAGCAAAACGCTGACTTAGAATATCGAACTTCTCGATACGTCCACGCCAGCCCTGATCATCGGCCTTGCCCTTGATTTCTATTTGGCTGGATGCAAAGGAGGAAATTGCATTAATTTTCAAATGCTGTGTATCAGCATCGATAAACAGTGATTGGATATCATAGTCTTTGAGCTTCAGGGAATGCGAGGCAAGCTTGATTTTAATGTGCTGCCAACGGAAGAGGTCGATACCAACTTCACCCTCAATAGTGCCAATCTCATAATCCAACAGACGCAAGGTTTTACCATTAAACGAGGCATCAATTTGTGGTGCTGTTTGTGACCCAGTAAGCCGACCTTTACCTTGTAGTTGCCCGTGTGCCTGGGGATAAAGTTCAGCCAGGTTAGTGGAAGTGATGTTCCAATCCAGATTAAGTGTCGTACCCAGGCGGCCTTGAGCTTTGACTCGCGCCGCCCCCGAGTGTAAGTCAAAACGACTAATATCAAGGCCATTCTTGTGCCAGGCAAGTTGACTGTGTAGTGAGACTGGATAACCCCGCAACATACCGGTGAGTTGTATAACGTTCGTATCTGCATGCAACTGGTCATTAATATCAAACTTACCTTTACTGGTCACGGTTCCGGCAAGTTGTCCGGACCACTCTGGCCATAATTTGCCTGGGTTAATATCAACAATTTCAGCTTCGGCTTGCCAGCTTAATTGCGTAAGTAGATCGCGTACGTCAGCATGCAGTGTTAAGTGCATAGGGCCACTCACACGTTGTTGTATATTGGTGGTTGAGGTATTGCCTTCGATCCTGCCGTCTCCGTTAAAAGCGGACTGTTCGGCAAGTTTTACCCGCCAATCAATTTCCAGCTTGTGATAATAATCCTGAGTAGGGTGAAGCTCTCCTTTGAGGTTTAGGTCGAAGTTGTCCGCCACAATATTGAGTGACTCAATATCAATTTTGCTGAATAGTGTGCTTGCATTTAGTTTAAGTGTTTTTAGATTGTAGCTTTGTTTGGTTTGATGAACGCTTAGTTTATCAATCTCCATGTTTCTCAACGCCACGCGCCAGGGTAAGTATATTTCTGGCAAAGCAATGGCCGCGGTTTTTTTTCCTGACGGTGGAAGTGTGATGATGAGAGACTGTACATGTAGACGACTGATATCAACACTTGCACCAAGCAGAGCTGAGGGGGACCACTCCAGGATTATCTGACTGGCGTTGAATACGCTATCGTCTTGTTGATACTTGATTCCTTTGACCGTGATGGTACTAATCAAGCTTCCCTGAAGTTCATCGACTGTTATCTCGCCTGGCAGATAAGTAACGGCATACCGATAAGCCGCATGCAGGCCACTTTCTGTTCCAATTAACCAGAGGGTTGATAACAAAGCAAGCAATAATATGAGCGTGAGTGTGCCAACTATTTTTTTAAATATTGAGCGCATTACAGATCAGGACCAATATTGATGTGCAGACGCCAGGGACGATCATCTCGGCTGACGGCATTTGCTATATCAACGCGCACTGGGCCAATAGGGGATTTCCAACGTAAACCAAAACCCGCACCTCTTTCCAGTTTGTCATCTAAATTGTCGAAGGCATTACCTGCATCATAGAATATCGCCGCGCCCCATTTATCATTAAGACTGTGTTCGAATTCGATGCTACCAATCATAAGATATCGTCCGCCGATGACTTTACCATTTTCATCCACCGGACCAAGAGATTGATAGGCATAACCACGTACACTTTGCGCGCCACCTGCGAAGAAACGTACCGAAGAGGGTAGTTGTTCAAATTCGTCTGTCCAGATGCTACCCAGCCTACCACGTGCGATGATACGGTTACGGTAACCGAGAGAACTAATCGACTTAATGCCTCCTGAGAGTTGAAAAAAATCAGTATCGGAGAGCAGTTTTTCGCTGGCACCCCGCATGGCAATATCGAAGCGTAGACCATCCACTGCATAGATAAAGTTATTGCCCCAGGTGCGACTCCAACTAATACCAGGCATCAACAGGTCTGATTCACCTGGGACGTCGGCAATGATAAATTTCTCATTCTGATAGTTGAGTGCCGCTGTTTCACGCCACTGACCGCGGTTCCGATTCAAGCTAACACCGATGGTCCGTACCGTGCTCTCACTGGTATCCGTTTCCTCGTTCACCACTGCTGCGCTATAGACCAATTGATCCGTACGCGGGTTAAGCACCGGCACTCGGTAATCTGATCTTACACTATATCCATTTTCGGCGACCTTGGCTTCTGTTTTTATGCGATGTCCTTTTTTGTTAATGCGTGGCATTTCCCAACTAACTTTAGCGCGCGCGCCTGTGTCAGAACCGTAACCAATACCTATGCCATAGCGATGCGGTTTACGTGGCGTTAGTTTTACATCAACAGGGATTTCCTTACTTGTTTCGATCGGTTGGCCAGGCGAAACTTCAACGTTACGAAAATAATCACTATCATTGAGTGCCTGTTGCAGGTCGATTAACTGGTTGAGGGTATAGGGCTCACCTTTTTCAAAAGGCGTGTAGCGATGTAAAAGTTCAGTGTCGAGCACATCTTGAACCATCAATACGTCGCCAAAATGATAACGAGGACCAGCGTCATAATGAAGATAAATACGGGCTTCATAGGCGTCGAGATCTATCTCGACACGGTGTTCAGTAAAACGAGCCTTAAAGTAACCGCGCTCTGAGGCAAATGTGGCAAGACGGTTTTTGATGTTTTCATACTTGAGATGATCGAACCTATCGCCTTGATGCAGGATAATATCTTTGATCAGTGCCTGTAAATCAGAATCCTTGCTGATCTCTTCGCTTAACACGAAGTCAAATTCACTGACGGGCAATGGTGGCCCGGGGTCGACAGTATAAAGTGCTTGCCACTGTCCTGTCGTTAATGGTGTTAATTTTTTAGTGATAACAGGACGGTAATAACCGAATGGTTGCAATGCATTCGCTATTTCCTTTGGTGCTTTTTTGTGAAGAAAGCGCATGCGATTTTCGTTCATCTGGCTTTGACTCTTTTGCTGCTCAATACTCAGATACAGGCGGACATTATCCTCCAACATACTGCTGATACCACGGATTTCAACATTGACACTAACTTGCGCAAAAAGTGTATTGGCATAAAAACAGCCTAATAGTGCCAAGAACCATCTTTTCATTTTGTGTATCCTGATTCCTTCATATTAATTATCAGCTCGAAATGAGTTTTACCAGCAAACAGTCCGCTAGAGAATAACTCGATTAGACTTCTAATATATTTTGCGCAATAGAGCTGGGGCGCACTATGATGTTTGTCAGCGTATTTTCTGATTAATGTAATTGAGCTTGCCATCGTTGTTATCTTTGGCAGCTTGTGGTTGATTTCTATACAACCTGCATTGTCCTTCCACAAGAAACGCGTGCCTGCAATTATAGGGTGTCGCGAGCAATATTTATCATATTTTATGTGGGGAAATAGTATGCTATCTTTCGTAGGTACAAAGCGGTTAGTACCCGTTTGACTCAGTTTATCCAAATCAGCCTAAATAGCTAACCAATGACATGGATAGTTAAAGTAAATCCTGACGCTATGGACAGAAACCCTTCGACGCACATGAGGTTACTGCATTAAGCTGCCTATTAATATTTCTTCACTTGTTTGAGGCGGAAAAAATACTTTTCGGCTTCTACCAGAAATAACACGCTCGAGGTAACCAGTAAGATTACACCCCAGGTCTCGAGTGGCAAACTGACAGTCCCGAAAAGTTTTTGCAAAGGCGTGACATAAGTGAACGCGGTTTGAAAAAGAACCAGCAGACCGATTGTTATTAATACATAACGATTTCCCGTTAGTCCTTCCCAGTTAAGAACAGGCGCCAATAAATAACGCGAATTAAACAGGTAAAAAATTTCAAAGCATACCAGTGTATTGACAGCAACGGTTCGTGAAAATTCAACCGTCATACCCGCTTCACGATACCATAAAAACATCCCAAAGGTACCGGTGACGAGAATGACTGAAACAAACACGACACGCCAAATTATAAAACCGGACAAGATGGGTTCCTTCGGATCCCGTGGGGGGCGTTGCATGACATTTTTCTCTGTTGACTCAAATACCAGGGATAGTGCCAGGGTCACGGCGGTAATCATGTTGATCCAAAGGATCTGAACCGGTGTGATCGGGAGCATTCGACCAAAAATAATCGCAATAATGACCGTCAACGCCTCGCCGCCATTCGTTGGTAGAACAAAAAGAATTGATTTCTTTAAGTTGTCATAGACTGTCCGGCCTTGCTCAACGGCATGAGCGATAGAAGCAAAATTGTCATCCGTCAAAACCATTTCAGCGGCTTCCTTGGCCACTTCCGTTCCCTTTAAACCCATAGCGATACCGACGTCCGCACGTTTGAGTGCGGGCGCATCATTGACGCCATCGCCGGTCATTGAGACCACTTCACCGCAGGCCTGAAGTGCCTGTACCAACCGTAGTTTTTGTTCGGGGCTAGTACGTGCAAAGATATCAGCTCGTTGTACCGCATCGCGTAACTGGGAATCGTTGTAGGTATCCAACTCGGTACCGTTTACATAAGTCTTGCCATCTCCAATTCCCATTTGGTAGCCGATTGCGCTAGCGGTTATGGCGTGATCCCCTGTTATCATTTTGACTCGGATGCCCGCAGACTGGCAGGATTTCACTGCTGTAATCGCTTCAGCTCTAGGAGGATCGATAATGCCAACGATACCTAAAAGGGTGAGTCCGCTGCCAACATCTGAAAATTTAAGCTCGCGATGTTCATTTGTTGTTGATTTGAAAGCTATCGCTAATAAACGATGCCCACGACTTGCCATTTGACTCATACAGTTATCCCAGTATTTATGGTCAATAGCAACATCTTCGCCGCGAATTCGTTGTAGGTGACACATTTCCAAAATGCGTTCAGGTGCACCTTTAATATATACAAATCCATGACCGGTGTGATCGTGATGCAAAGTGGCCATATATCGATGTTCAGATTCAAACGGAATAACGTCTGTGCGAGGAAATTGCTCTAGTTGAAACGCAGCATCCAGCCCAGCTTTTAAACCCAGCGTAACCAGCGCGCCTTCGGTTGGGTCTCCCTGTAATTGCCATTGACCGCCAGATTCGCTAATGGTCGCGTCATTACATAAAAGCGCAGCCTGGGCTATCTCTTTTACGACTGGATAGTTGTCAAGATCGATAGAAGCATCATTAAAATTAAAGGCGCCATGAGGATTATAGCCAACACCACTGATTTCAAAAATTCCGGTAGCGGATGCTATGGTCTGTACAGTCATTTCATTGCGAGTCAAAGTACCTGTTTTATCAGAGCAAATAACGGTAATCGATCCGAGCGTTTCAACCGCAGGTAACCGACGGATGATGGCATTACTTCTCGCCATTCGTTGAACACCAATGGCTAAGGTTATTGTCATTATCGCAGGTAAACCCTCAGGTATGGCAGCAACGACCAAACCAACCGCGGCAAGAAACATTTCGTTGAGGGTGAAGTTCTGTATGAAAACGCCATAAAACAGAGTCAATAACGCCAAAATACCAATCGCTAAGGTTAACCACTGGGCAAAATGTCCAATTTGACGGATGAGCGGAGTTGTTAAAGTCTGAACTTTCTGAAGCATACTGCTGATTCGACCGATTTCAGTTGCCCCCGCCGTGGCAACGACGATACCGTAGCCCTGTCCATAGGTGACCAACGTTCCGGAATAGGCCATGTCTTTTCTATCACCAATCCCGGCAGTCTCACCGACAGCTATTGTGTTTTTATCTGCTGGTACAGACTCACCTGTGAGCATGGCTTCATCAATACGTAATTCTTTTGTTTTATACAATCGTAAATCGGCAGGTACTTTGTCACCGGATTGGAGAAAAATAACATCTCCGGGCACAAGCTGTTCAGCCTGCAAAGTGGTAAGTTTTCCATCTCGTCGCACCGATGCTATTTGCGGCATCATGTTTCTAATGGCATCAAGCGCTTTTTCCGCTTTACCTTCTTGAATAAATCCAATTAAGGCATTTATAACCACGACCCCAAAAATAACACTACTGTCTACCCAGTGGCCTAATAGGATTGTCACAATACCGGAGGCCATCAACACGTAAATCAAAACATTATGAAATTGCATCAAAAAGCGTTCTATCGAACTTTTTTTCTTTGGCGGGGGAATACGGTTATACCCATACCTTTCTAATCGGGTAAGACTTTCGGATGATACTAGTCCATTTTCATTGGTTTGTAATACATCAAACACAGCAGCAGTATCCAATGTATGCCAGTGATGATTAGTTTCCACATTCGGATTAGTCATGTTTGGCCTTTAATGACGACGAGACACGTTTAGCCTGTAACTCCATAAAAGTAAAACTTATCCTTAAAATGCCGA
>CAMYMO010000439.1 GCA_947259425.1 uncultured Ectothiorhodospiraceae bacterium
CGTAAAGAAGAGGGTCCCGAATTTAACCAAAGAGATATCGCTATGTTCAATGCCATGATAGAACAACACCCCGCCTTCTCGAACGCGGTCTGAGAACAGTTAGCGCGTTAACAATTTATCTATTTTAGGGTATGCTCCTGCTTGCTAAAATTAGTGATGGCGAAAAATTACCCGGTATGAGTCCCGCAAAAATTAAAACGATATTTTCACGATTACAACAACAAAATCCCGACCCGACCACCGAACTGGTCTATCGCAGCGTCTTTCAACTTTTAATTGCAGTCATCTTATCTGCACAGGCAACGGATAAAAGCGTGAATGCCGCCACCAAAGAGTTATTCAAAGTGGCCGGAACCCCACAAAAAATTCTGGATTTAAAAGAATCCGGGTTAAAAAAATACATTAAAACCATCGGCTTGTTTAATACCAAGGCCAAAAACATTATTAAAACCTGCAAAATTCTTATCGATGAGCACAACGGCAGAGTCCCCAAAACTCGCGAGGCACTCGAAGCCCTGCCGGGTGTTGGAAGAAAGACCGCCAATGTTGTCCTCAACACGGCCTTCGGTGAACCGACTATTGCAGTCGACACCCATATATTTAGAGTGAGTAATCGACTTGGCATTGCACCTGGCAAAACCGTCGATGAGGTCGAACAAAACCTTTTAAAAAATGTCCCCAATCAATATAAACAGGATGCCCATCACTGGCTAATCCTGCATGGCCGCTATACTTGTCTGGCGCGAAAGCCTCGCTGCGGTAGCTGTCTATTAGAAGATTTATGTCCTTTCGAGGAAAAAACCATCGATTAATGGCTAATTTGGTGAATCTGTGGGTCTATTAGTCAGAAAGATCTCACAAAAGTTTAAAATATGGTATGGATGTCAGCATTTTGTTTGAACTTTGCCTAAAATCATCATTCAAAGCTAATAAGTTTCAACAATATGATTCTAGTTGAATCTAAAAAATAACCTGTAGCGTATTATTGGCAGTCCCGGACACGTTACAGGTATTAATAATCGGGGTGCCAATTTTTTTTTTAACTACGGAGAGAACCATCATGTCTAAACAAATTCTTAAGCCTCTTTCAATTGCCTTAGGTGCCACTTTTGCTGTTTCTATGGCCGCTAGCAATATTGCGACTGCAGCACCAGCTGGTGACAATCCATTTGCGATGAGCGAACTTGAAAGCGGTTACATGCAAGTCGCGGGTAAAGAAGGCAAATGCGGTGAAGGCAAATGCGGCGAAGGCAAAAAAGCCGACGGCAAAAGCAAAGAAGGCAAATGCGGCGAATCTAAAAAAGAAGGTAAATGCGGCGAAGGCAAATGCGGCGAAGGTAAGAAAAAAGACGATAAGAAAGAAGGTAAATGCGGCGAAGGCAAGTGTGGCGGTAAATAAGCGCACGGTCTGAGCAAACCATGAATCAAAAACCTTATCCGGTTCATGGCGCAGGACTCGGTCTGCGACGGGAGATTATGCATTCCCTCGCAGACCCCTTTCCTACGCAGGTAAATTTTCTTGAAGTGGCCCCCGAAAACTGGATGGGGGTGGGCGGCGCCTATGGAAAGCTATTCCGTTCCTACACTGAACAGCATGATTTTGTCTGTCATGGTTTATCTCTTTCAATTGGCTCCCCTGCCCCACTTGATGAGGCCTTCTTACATAAACTTAAATCTTTTCTGAAACAACACAACATCCGTTGTTACAGTGAACATTTAAGTTATTGTAGTGACGATGGTCATCTTTACGACTTAATGCCTATCCCCTTTACCGAAGAAGCGGTTCACTATGTCGCTGAACGAATTAAACGTGTACAGGACATTCTTGAACAACCCATTGCCATGGAAAACGTGTCTTACTATGCGGCGCCGGGCAAACAAATGGAAGAAATCGATTTTCTCAACGCGGTACTCGATGAGGCGAATTGCCAGTTACTGCTCGATGTGAATAATATCTATGTCAACAGCATTAATCACCGCTACGATCCTTATGAATTTTTAAACGCCATTCCGGGCGATCGAATTTCTTATATCCATGTCGCCGGACATTATGATGAGGCCGAAGATTTAAGGGTGGATACCCACGGTGCCGATGTTATCGACCCGGTTTGGGCCCTGCTGGATAAAAGTTACGAACTGTATGGCGTAATCCCGACCTTACTCGAGCGCGACTTTAATATCCCACCTATCCCTGAGTTGCTACAGGAAGTGGATAGCATTCACGAGATACAACATCGTTGGACTGAACAAAACGATAGCGAGCATGACGTCAATGCGCAACGAGGCTAAATTACCCGAGTTTAAACAGGTGCAGTACGCCTTCGCAAAACATCTACGCAATCCGGCGAAACATCCTCGTCCGGATGATATCGAAGCGCGACGTATGAAGATCTACAATGAGTTGTTTTATAACAATGTAGAAGGCTTTATGTCCAATGCGTATCCGGTATTACGCGAATTGACCGACGATGAAAAATGGCATCGTATGATCCGTGATTACTTTGAAAAGCATCATGCCTCGACGCCGTTATTCCAGGAAATGCCCCGCGAATTTCTAAAGTACCTGGAAAATGAACGTGAAGCGGAACAGGACGATTACCCCTTTATGCTCGAATTAGCCCATTATGAATGGGTAGAGCTCGCGTTAAGTGTTACCGATATCACAAACGATTATTCAAATGTAGATGTGGATGGTGATTTATTAGAAGGCGTTCCGGTCTTATCTAAAACCGCCTGGCCGATAAATTATAATTACCCCGTACACAAAATCAGGCCCGACTTCATACCCGAACAACCTGGCGAGCAACCCACTTATCTTGTCGTCTATCGCGATGCCGATGATGAAGTGCATTTCTTAGATATTAATCCGGTCACAGCTCAGTTGTTGCAATACATAACAGACGATTCCGGACTCACTTCCCGGCAAATGCTCACTAACATTGCCGAACAACTCAATCACCCAAATCCGGACGTGGTCATCCAGGGTGGCTTGCAAATACTTCATGATTTAAAAACCCGAGATGTGATCATAGGAGTGAACAAAAGCTAAAAACCCTGTCTAACAATTCATAATAAATAACAGGAGAGCGCACCATGAACATCTTTTTACAATTGCAAGGTCTGCTCGATAAGACCCGGCAACTCGATTTTTTAGCACCATTACTACTTCGAATTTTTCTTGCCCCGATTATGATTATTGCCGGTTATGGCAAGCTCACTGGTCTTGAGGATACGGCAGCGTACTTTGGAAATCCCGATTGGGGACTTGGCATGCCTGCTCCACTGCTGATGGCGACACTGGCAGGACTAACAGAATTTTTCGGTGGCATTGCCATCTTAATCGGACTAGCAACGCGCTGGTTCGCGATACCGCTGATGTTTACCATGATCGTCGCTGCTGGCACTGCCCATTGGCAAAACGGTTGGCATGCCCTACCCGAACAAACCCTGACCGTTCCCTGGGAATGGCGCATGGATAAGATTGAAGGCGCCGCCGAGCGGAAAAGTAAGGCCCGCGAAATATTAAAAGAACATAGCAACTACGACTACATCACCGAACATGGCAGCGTCACGATTCTTAAAAATGGCATCGAGTATGCGGCGACCTATTTCTTAATGTTACTGGTACTTTTCTTTATGGGCGGCGGTCGCTATGCGAGCCTCGACTACTGGATTAAACAACGATTTAATCCCGACTAGGCACTTTTAAGTCAATTCCCAAAAGCCGGCGTTAGCCGGCTTTTTTTGTAGCCAGACTTTTTCCCCTCGTTGGAAGGATCGAATTCCAGCCATTTCATGTATAATCCCCCCTCGATTTATTGGGAGCACGTTATGTCGGATATTAAAAAAGTCGTTCTTGCCTATTCTGGCGGCCTGGATACCTCAATCATTCTAAAATGGTTGCAGGACACCTATCAATGTGAGGTGGTGACCTTCACGGCAGATATTGGTCAGGGTGAAGAGGTCGAGCCGGCTCGCGCCAAGGCTGAAGCGATGGGCGTGAAAGAGATCTTTATCGAAGATTTACGTGAGGAATATGCCCGCGATTATGTGTTCCCGATGTTCCGTGCCAATACCATTTACGAAGGTGAATATTTGCTCGGCACCTCGATTGCCCGCCCACTGATCGCGAAGCGATTGGTCGACATCGCCAGCCAAACCGGGGCCGATGCCATCTCCCATGGCGCAACCGGTAAAGGTAATGATCAGGTGCGATTCGAGTTAGGGGCCTATGCCTTAAGTCCAAACGTTCAAGTGATCGCCCCTTGGCGTGAATGGGACCTGAATTCACGTGAAAAACTGATGGATTATGCTGAACAGCACAACATCCCAGTTGATTTTAACAAGGGCAAAAAGTCACCCTACTCAATGGACGCAAACCTGTTGCACATTTCCTATGAAGGCGGTGTACTTGAAGATCCATGGGCAGGTCCTGAAGAAGAGATGTGGCGCTGGAGTGTTTCTCCCGAAGCGGCCCCTGATCAGGCGACCATACTTGAACTCGAATACAAGCAAGGTGACATTGTTGCCATTGATGGCAAATCCATGTCGCCTGCCCAGGTTATGGAATACTTGAATAAAGTCGCCGGTGCCAATGGCGTTGGCCGTGATGACATTGTTGAAAATCGTTATGTTGGCATGAAATCACGCGGCTGCTACGAAACCCCAGCCGGTACAGTGATGTTAAAAGCCCATCGGGCGATGGAATCCTTAACCCTGGATCGCGAGGTCGCACATCTTAAAGATGAACTCATGCCTAAATACGCAAGCATGATCTATAACGGGTATTGGTGGGCACCCGAGCGTCAAATGATGCAAGAGATGATCGATGCCTCGCAGAAAACCGTCAACGGTTTTGTTCGGGTTAAGTTATACAAAGGAAACGTGATTATCGAAGGCCGTAAATCTGAAACCGATAGTCTATTTGATGAAGCCATCGCGACCTTTGAAGATGATGCCGGGGCTTATGATCAATCTGATGCGCATGGCTTTATTAAATTAAATGCCCTGCGTATGCGTATTGCGGCAATGCGACAGAAAAAATAAAGATCGACGTTATAAAAAATTAGAATCTCATCGCTAAACTAAATAGCTTTTTGTTTTATGTCATTCCCCTTGAGAGGGGATGACCTAAACTCGAACAATGACATTGCTATAATAATAAACCGTTATTATTTCGCTACTTTACGCTGCAAGACAATGTGCACATCCGTGGGTTTATATCCAAGCTTTTTCAGATCCTTACCGCGTTTGGTATGAATCTTAATTAATAAACTATCTTCATCAATGCCACGCTTAATCAAATAATCCCGCACCGCCCGTGCTCGCCGGGTGGCCAGGCGGAAGTTATATCGAACCAGGCCTTTGCTGTGAGTATACAATTCCAGATCAATTTGTTTAACACCTTCGTCGGCTTTTAGAATCTCTAACACTTCATCCAGTTGACGTTGCGCCTTAACACGCAGTTTTGAGCTGTCTTCATGAAAGTGCACGATCGTTCGTTTGCTGCTCTTATAATCGTATTTTAATAATTGACCGATACAGCGATGAAACAGGTCCAGACTTTCCTGGAAATTTAGCGCCGACAGCATCACTTCCATATCATCAGAGCCGTCTGCCGCATCCCAATAACGCATTACCGGTTGCATGCCTTCGCTCATTTCCAAAAACAGGCGACGCGACCACTCTGATGATGCCGTGACCGCACGTTCTCCCGGCTCAACCTCGATGATGCCAAGATCTTTAGCCTTGTTATAGTGCTGCCACTGCGGTGGCTCAGAACGAAGATGGGCCCGACCGATTCCAGCAGGTGGATGTTCGACGAATAATGCAAATTCGAGTGGTTGACCCACTCCCTGACGAAACTCAACATGTCCGTAGTGGTTAATCTTTTGCCTCATCGAACATAACGCTTTCGAAGCATCCACCTTCCAGAATTCTTTTAAGCCCGGCGAATATCGATGCAATTCGGCAATTCCCAATGACTCAGAGGGATCCATGTGATGGTCCTCTGTATTGACTAACTCGTCAGCCTGCTTGAAGGTTTTCTTCTGTGTTTTTGAGTTCTTCTTTCTATTAAGTAGTTTGCTTAACCACGATTCGCGCTTTTTCTTTTTAGCTGCGGGTTGGGGTTGCGTGGTCGTGACCGCCGGGCTTGAATTTGTAGAGCTTGAAGAGGTGTTTATCGGTTGCGCGCTTGAGTCCTCGGCCGTTCCAGTTGAGTTCACAGCACCGGCCGTGTTGCTTGCCTGAGCCGTTTCTGGCTTTGCTGTTTCATCCGTATTGGCTTTCGCTTTGGCTTCAGCTTCTGCCTTTGCGGCTGCTTTAGCGCGCTCTCGGCTGTCGATAGGAAATCCGCTAAACCGCGGAGGGGCCGCCATCACCGTCGTGATCGCAGCTAACAGAGATACAATAAGGACAATTCGCAAAATCATGCCCAGATAAAAGCAGATTTTGTGCCAGATTAACTAAATTGCGCGAGTGAATTTGGGGATAGAGACTATTTGCAGAATAAATGTGGATTCCCCTCTTCAGGGGAATGACAACATTTTTTCTATTTCTTCTTACGTCTCTCGGCTTCTACGCTAACTTTATTTCTTTTTGCGTCGTTCACTACGACGCTAACTTTATTTCTTTTTGCGTCGTTCACTACGACGCAAGCGTGATGCCAACCGGCGCGCTAAGTCACCAAAAAGTTCGGTTTGAGTGGGATGAGGGTGAATGGCATTGCCTACCTGTTCCAGGGTCATATTACCCGCCACCATCATCACACCTTCACCAA
>CAMYMO010000440.1 GCA_947259425.1 uncultured Ectothiorhodospiraceae bacterium
CCCGCATTCCCTCAGGCAAACGGCCGGCGAAGGTCGGTATTGCACCGGATTCAAGATGGGCCCAAAGTAAGGGTTTACCTTCAGATACGGGATAACTTAAACGTTGATTAACCGCAACGGTATACTTTTCAGGTGTAACCACGCCTTTATGTGCATAACTCACCGGAACTTCACGAATGACCAGGTCATCCGCCGATACCCGAATACCACGAGGCAGATCTCGCTTGGGGACCACTACTTGAACGGTCTTTTCTTTTTTGTTGTTTTTCTTTTTGTAGCTATCCAATTGTTTTTCGATAAACGCATTTGCCGCGTGAATACCAAATCCACCAACGACCAAAGCTATTATCAGCATCACCCAATTCTTATTAACCTTAAATTTTCTTTTGCTTTTATTTTTAACTTTAATAACCGACATGGTCTCTTTCCTTTCTAGACTTCGCTATGGAAGTGACAACGTATATGATGAATTGGCATGGTGGGTACGCACCGCATCCATAAACAATGATACGGCGGACTGTTGACCATTCCATGGAATAAATAATGCAACAATCATCGCAAAAGTAGCGACCGTCCATTCTGTTGTCGCTTGACCATGTTGTTTTTTATTGGATCTTTTCATTTCGTTTCGCTCTTAATATTTTGCTTTATTAACAACTAAAACCGTATCACCGTGTTCATTAGAACTGATGACGATTGAGCAGGCTTCCTTGCTACGCTTAAAATATATAAATTTAGCAATATCGCCTGTGCTCGTACTCGGTTGTATATCTTCTCGAGTAATATCCCATCCCAGTGATCTCATTTCAGATTTATAAAATGAGACATTTGACTGAATCGAAAAATCATTTTTAAATACCAGGGTTTCACCGGAACTACCAATATCATTCGTACTGGTTTTAGACATTAGATCAGTACCGCTCATAACCGGGAAGTCAGTATCTAAATCCGGCCCAATAGCGCTGACAACCGGTAATTTACTCACTGTTAAGAATCCTTCAGACGTTGAATCTTCGCTTAGCTTAGCCTGCACAGTTAAATAGAAATCGCCAGTTTGTTTACCGATGATCTTCCAATCATCCAGGTCATTTTCAACCGGTGTAAACTCTGAATCAGTACTCCATTCAGCCCGGTAAAAACCAATTACACCTTGAATGTCTAGATCGGAGTTAAATTTCTTTACTTTCATTGGCAGACCATTTTGATTAATATCATCGCCTACCCAGACCACCTTGGATTCAGGGGGATGGGAGATTTCCGGCCAATCCTCTGCAATCGCTAAACCAATAGATAAACTAAACAGTAAAAAGCCAAATATATTTTTCAATAAAATCTTTCGCATCACTTATTCCTCGTATGTACCTAAGCGATCGGCCGCTATCACATCCGAATCGACATAACCTGGCTCAAACCGACCAAATTCTTCCGTGAGTGGAAAAGAGCCGACAATGTCAAATACGGGTTGTATTTCACTAAACATGCCCATTGGTACCAGGCTTCGGGTCCGCGATTCAGCTTGTTCGCTGTTTTCAGACGACCAACCATCGGCCAGGATAACGTTGTGACGACGGATACAGGTAAAGACATCATCATTATCCTGCCCTCCGCAATCTTGCCTACCGGCAAAGCCCATATCATTGCTTCCAACATTGGCATTAACATCAGCTCGGTACAGGCCATTCATATTCACATCAAAATCGGCATTACTGTTTAAACTACCGAATGCACCGGCAAACGTTGATATCACACCTTCGATAATTCCTGCCACACTGCCTGGCGTTCCATTCTGTTGCATCGCACCATCAACATCGTCTTGCGCTGAAACAAGTAATCGTTTACCGCCGTAACCACGCCAGAGTGGGTTCTGATCAGCTTGACCCGTTAATTGGCCCCGTCCGGTCTGGATACCAATATCAATCTTGGTAAAAAAACGGTTTTCCAGTTCCTGTTGTAACTGCGCATCGGATTTATCACTTTGGTCCGTCACGGTACGTTCCCAAGCGGCATAACGACTGGCTTGAATCGTCGATGAGTTCATATCGGCGATCTTGCCCAGCATCGGGACCATCAAAAACATCGGCACCAACACAATCATAGTGACCGCAAATTCGGTTAACGCCGAACCATCCTGGCTGTTAAGTTGAGCATTTAAACGATTAAGTGGTTTTAATTGGTTAATACATCGATATTCAAGATTCATTAGAACATCCCCCCGCTAACACCCCAGGCAATAATACGTTCTGTTTTCGGATCAATTAAATGTACATCCCAATATGGATTAAACAGGTTTCCATATTCCGTTCTTCGCTGACCCTCAACCATGACGAACTGGTCCGGGCGACGAAAGTACACTTCCGCTTTACTTAACGCGCGGATGTCACCATCAGCGTATTTATCGGGCATTGAAAACATTCCGGTTTGGATTCCATTGCGTGACTGACCTTCGACGGCATCGGTTGGCGAGCCTAAGCCATCAATCTCAGAACTGGTACGCGCACCACCAGGTTTCATTACCTCAATCGCCAAGGCCAACCTGGGATCTTTACTATTTTCAGAATCCGGATCGATATCGGAAAGTTCTCGGTAAGGTTGTACCCCCCCATCATAACCATCGAGTTCATCTTTCTCTCTCTCGGCAAGACGTTCTGCACGTCGATTACGTGACCAGGCATTTTGGCGGCAGAACCAACCGCTACAGTCATTAGAATTATCGATATCACTACTAGTAGAACTTGCATAGGCTGAGCCCCAACCTACCGGGATTTCATTGCGACAGGTACGACGTCGCCATCTTTTATAGCAGGTGATCGCGGTATGAATCGAGAACGTATCTTTACCCTTCCATTCAAATTCTGCATCCGAATCATCTTCGGAATTCATATCGCCATCGCTTAGTAAACGGGTTTCGCCGGCTTTCACCAATTCAACTTTATAACTAAATACACCCGCATTGATGTTAATAATGGTAAAATCCCATCCGCGATCTCTAGCCCAGCCATCACGTGAAGCAGTGATAATATTCGCTTTTCGATTTAAACGTTTGTTGTCGCTATATTGTCTAGAAAAATTTCTCCAGTCGTTTGCGTTATTTGCAAGGGCTCCTATACCGACAACCGGAGTAACTCTATAACTGGGATCATTTTGGTTGACTACGGCTAGTACGATATCAGTAGTTGCAGCTATTGATGCGTAATGTACAGTCGTTTGTGAACCTGAAAGTACTTCCAATAAGATATTTAGCCCACTAATCGCGCCTTCGCCAAAATTCGCAGCTATGTTATTAACTTGATTGGCAATATTGTAAAACGTTTGCGTATAGATTCTCGCTGGCGGAAATAAGCCCAGCGTATTATTTAGATTGCGTGCAGCGGTTTTCAAATAACGTGTCCAGGAAACAAAGCTGACGATCTGTGCAATCGAGACCTGGTTCGCCACCATCGCTCGATTGGTATAACCTTGAAAGTTCAAAGCACGAGCCTGCCAGACCATACCACTATAAGCCGCAGCATCAGCGGTATTCGACAGGCGCATTTTCTCCGAAGTTGTTTGGCTGGTATTAAAAACAAGCAAGCCTAAAAGCGTAATAAACAGTATTGCTGCAATACCAACCGGTAATGCCTGTCCCTTTTGTTTTTTTGCCGATATTATTTTCAAGTGAATCACCTAATTTCCTTATTAAACCCCCAACTCTTTTAGACAAAGAGCTGGGGATATAGCTACGATAACGTTGATTGAACTTCGTTAGTGTTAGCAATAATGGTTAATTAGTTTCCACCAGTAATCTCATTACCATTATATGCATTTAAGCCTTTGTTGGTCGTTCCCTGCGTAATTGCCTGGTCTGCTTGACCTTGGGCATTCGTAATTTGATCACCACCATCGGTACCCGCCAACTCATTTGCCATACCGGCAACCTGGTTACGGATCGTTCCACCAAATGCAGTGAATACACCAATAGCCGCAATGGCGATGAGTGCAACGATAATGATGTATTCGGTCATGCCTTGACCACGAATTTTTTTAGCTGAAACTACTGCGTCAATCTTTTTCATTGGTAAAACTCCTTAAGGTATATATCAAACATGGTTGTTTAAGTTGATAGACGTTTAAATCTCTCCCTATTTCCTTCAACAACGTTTACACAAATCTGTTTTCGTGTATGTCATAAATTTAATTCAGGCAAAGAGTACCAACAACCCCCTAAACGAAGGTGCCTAAACATGGGGGTATACAGGAATTATTTTAAGCTTGAATAAAATATATATTTTGACGTACGTTAGTAAACCTTACACATACATTTGTTTGCGTAATCGTATCGATTTATATTATTTTTTCTTAGGGATTGTTATTTACTAGTTGATCTTTCTTCTCTAAATTATAGTTTTTATAAATTTAAGGTTCCCCATACAACCGGTTCACCATAATATGCCTACCCTTCCTTAAACGAAGCCCCCCGAATGAGGGGCTAAAATATTTAATTTATATTATTCTCTATCAACCCATAAACGAACCCACAATGTTCGTGTTTAGCCTCTATAATATACTGATAAAACAAGGGGTTATGCATCGATGGGCGCAAAATGGCCAATAACCAAATCCTTTTGTTCTACGACCGATATAACGCATTGGTATTAGCAGAAAAGCAAATAGCTTATAATGACGACATATTTTAGTTCGCAGCACGACACATCACTAAACCTGCACGACAACTAGAGTAATAATAATGCCTCAACCATCACAATTTGATTATTCTTTAATTAAAAACAGACTGAGACTATTTATATCAATCCTCATCATTGCCTTAATCGTTAGTGCGTTTTCTTACGCTATCCTAAAAGATACGTTAAATACTACTACTGAACAGACGGCGATGCTGTTCGCCAAGATAATTGCCGAGCAAGCGACAACAACTCGCTCAGTTTATGCTGAACATGTGGTTTCCAAGTTAAAAAAAGATGGCTTTGGAGCTAATGCCCGATCTGAAAAATTTCAGGGGCATGTGCCTTTACCTGACCAATTTATTAAGCAACTGAGTGTCGAGTCTATTCTTACCAATTCTGATTTATTTCGTTACGAACTGGTTAGTAAATGGCATATTGAACCAACCCAGGGTTTAAACGACAACTTTGAAAACTGGGCATGGCGTCAACTTGAATCCCAGGATCAGTACAAACCCGACGGACCAATAGACTGGAAACCTGTATCCTGGACCGAAGATTGGCAGGGAAAACGATATTTCCGTTACATGCAGGCAGATCCTGCTTCAGATAAGTCTTGTGTCGAATGCCATAATCGACAACTGAAAAAGAAATCGATTTCAACACAACTAAAATCCGAAGGTACTGTCGGCGCAAAAATTTTTAAACAACACCAACTGTTGGGTGCGATATCAGTTACTATTCCACTCGATGTTATTCAACAGACAACCGTTACTGAAGCTCAACAAAGTACTTTATGGACCTCAATGATTCTAATTGCCGCCTTAATCATTGTTGGCGGTATCTTTATCGCTAACACTATCCCATACACAAATAGACAAAAATTATCCTGGGATGAAACTCACGAAAAAGAAACCGGTCTTCTATCGCTAACGGGTCTGGAACACAAACTAAGTAGTGCCATCGATAGTGCTAAAACCAATTCAATTCAACATCAATTTATATGTTTGAAGTTGGTAGATAAAAAATCCATCAAAGAAAAATTTGGCCAGGGTACTTACAACAAATTAAGAATTAAGCTTGCCGAAAATGTCACTAATTCATTGCGACAGCATGATACGCTCGGTTGGTTAAGCTATAACAAATTAGCCGTACTTATATATGATTGCGATTCTAAACAGGCGAAAAAGTTAGTGGTACAACTCAGACGTGTTATTACTGAAACGCGTGCAACTATAGAAGGTATTGAGCTACATCTTGATTCGACTATATCTTTAATAGCAATTACCGCAGACACTATATCTGTTTCCAGCATTATAAAATCAACAGATCGTATCGATAACGAAATTGTTCCATCGAATTCTTAAGTTATGAAACTTCATAAAATAACATTCGGTTTCGATTTAAGAGCAGTAATTTATACTTTGTTTTCTATTCTAGTGCTGGCAATTGCCTTTTCTATCGTCGTGAATGAAAACTGGCTAAGCATGACCTTTAAGCCAAATAATGATGGGTATGGTATCAAAATCGCACATATTTCTGATACCGCTTTAAAACCCAAGTTAGCTGTTGGTGATGTAATCATTGCACTATATTCTGAAAACACCGGGACCGTCGCGGTCGATAATGAGACGATGCGACCCAGACCTAGTATTTATTCTCGTAAATCAGTCGAGAATTATCTCGCTTTCATGAATAATCAGGATAAATTATATTCACTATTACAAGAACCCGAAATTCAGCTAATCCTGTTAAACGGCAAGCAAATAACAGTCCCGGTTACCGTCCGTCAATTACAGGATATTCCCGTTGACTTCTGGATCCAGATATTATGCGCCATTTCTTCACTCGTTATTATTTATAAAATTTGTCATAAACAACGGGGTAGTGCCGCCACATCACATTTCATAATATCCATGACCGGTTACTTTATCATGACCTGCAGTTGGGCAGTGCTGATGAGTAGGCCACTCGCTTTAAGTGGGAATATCTATCACTTCCTAGATGTCACCTCTCATCTTGGCATTGGCATGATCATCTCTGGAATTTTATCGGTTGCATGGTGTTATCCACGCCGGCTTGAACCACGTCGAATCCCTCTTTTCATTTATAGCGTATATT
>CAMYMO010000441.1 GCA_947259425.1 uncultured Ectothiorhodospiraceae bacterium
GGAGTCGAATGGCTGGACGGGGTACACCTAATCCAATTCCCATTTCTGGGCAAATCGTTTTTATTTCCATATGCTCGGCGAAAACATCCGTAATGAGACGATCCCGTTTATGACCACCATCAAACCGAACATTTTGGCCCATCAAACAACCGCTTACTCCAATTAAAGGTTTCTTTGTCATTTTATTACCCCAGGTGTGTACATCGGTTATCGGGTTTGACCAGCAACATGTGAACATCACTGATGGCCCGTTCAATGAAACCACCTTCACAATAACAAAGATAAAACTCCCACATCCGAATAAACTCATCGCTGTAGCCGAGATTATTTATTTCATCCATATGGTTGTTAATGTTGTCCAGCCATTTATGTAATGTCGTCGCATAATGCGGACCAATGTCGGTTAAGTCATACAGCCGTAGATCACTCGACCGTGTTATCGCTTTTTGCATAGCCGTATTTGAAGGAATACAGCTACCAGGAAATATATATCTTTTAATGAAATCGACAGAGGATTTCGCTGAATCATAGAATTGATCGGTGATGGTGATTGCCTGTAAAAACATCATTCCATCAGGTTTCAAGAGTTCACTGCATTTAGTGAAATAAGTATCGTAATATTGATGACCAATAGCCTCAATCATTTCAATCGAGACTAATTTGTCATATTGACCAGTTAAATCACGGTAATCTTCAAATAGTACGGTGATTTTATCTGCTAAACCTTCCGATTTTACGCGTTCACATGCAAGCTCATATTGTTCGCGAGAAATAGTCGTCGTTGTGACCTTACAGCCATAATTTTTTGCGGCATGAACAGATAAACCACCCCAGCCGGTACCAATTTCTAATAAATGGTCGGATTCCTGGAGCTCAAGTTTTTGACAAATTGAATCAAGACGATGGATCTGTGCTTCATACAAGCTCATTTGTGAATCAGCAAAAATCGCAGATGAATACATCATTGTCTCATCAAGCATTAACTTAAAAAAATCATTACCCAGATCATAATGCGCTGCAATATTTTTTCGGCTACCCGTTTGGGTGTTGCGATTTAACCAGTGCAAGACTTTTTGGATAGGAGCGGTCAAGCGTGCTAATCCACCTTCCATATCATCCAGTACATGGCGATTCATTACAAACAAACGGACTAACCCAGTTAGATCGTTGGTTTCCCAGTAGTCATACATATAGGCTTCACCGGCTCCGATTGAGCCACCGAAGGTGATGTCACCATAAAATCGGCTATCTTTTACGGAAATGATAACCTTAATCTGGCAACGCTCTGTAATTTGACCAAATTGATATTCCTCATCATTGTCTCTGATTAATAACTCCCCATCACGCAAGTCCCTTAAGCGGTTAAGTAGAGTACGTTTGGCCAATCCATCCAATAAACGAGGTTTAAGGGTTGATCCGGGCGCTATCCGAGTTTCTATTGTTGCTGTCGTTGTATTCATAATTGATTCGCCTGATTGGCGCCTCCGTGTACTGGGTTTATGTCTTTTTCAGGATGAGCATGAAAGGGCGTCCGTTTGATAAATAATCGCAAGGCTTCCCAGTAAATTCCGGATATTACTTTGAGCGTCATAAATGGAAATAATGTTAAAACACGGCTACAGTTTCTCGCGGTCATTGGTTTTTTCTCTAACGATAGCGTGGCATCGAAAACTTTTTTGTTGTCGCTATAATTATTCATGTGCACTGTTAATAATTCGGTAGGGGATGTAAAACGCCAGTCATATAACATATCCATTTGCATGAATGGTGAAATATGAAACTCTTTTTTAATATCAAACTTCATGTGTGTATTTTTTTGCATATCATCTGTTAAGGATAAAACATAGGAATGTCGTTCACCCCAGGGCGTATTGGTGATTTCTGCAACGATGGTCTCAATTTTATTATCAGACTTGTCATAGCAATAATAAAAGCTAACAGGATTGAAGACATAACCAAAATAGCGTAAATGGGTCAATAAACGGACTGGGCCTTCCGGACGCTTCCCGGTTTCCTGTTCAACCCGATCGAGTACGGCTTGTTTCAGAGGAATATTCTTATCACCAAGATAGTCGCCACGCTTAAACCTGGCAATAGCAGGTTTCTTAATCGACCAGAACCAGCGTTTTTCAAATACGCTGTCAAGCTCATCTAAATCAAGATAAACATAAAATAGTTTATATTTGAATTTATGTGTTTTGGGTGTATAACGACGATGTCTAACTTGCCCTTCGTAAATGCAACTGTGCATCGATACTCTCCTTAAAATGTTGAACAGCATTTAATGCGCTTACAACGCCGTCTTCGTGAAAACCATATCGCCAGTATGCGCCACAAAAATAGGTGCGCTTCGTGCCATTAATTTCTGCGTGACGTTGTTGTGCGTCAACGCCAGCGGGTGTAAAAACGGGATGGTAATAGGTGATTTTTTTGATGATCTTTTCTGTATTAATCGCCTGAGTATTATTTAGGGTGACACATACTTGTTTGTTTAATTTCAGATTTTGCAGGATGTTCATATTATAGGTTAGGGCAACGCGATCCTGTGATTCGGGTAATATATGATAATTCCACGCAGCCCAGGCTAATTTACGTTTAGGTAAAACTGATTCATCAACATGCAATATAGCCTCATTTTCCTGATAGGGGATGGCACCTAAAACCTCTTTTTCAACATCGGATGCATCAGTTAACATTGATAAGGCCTGATCACTATGCGTTGCGATGAAAACATGATCAAAGATCTCTTTCGAACCATCTTTAAAACCTAGTTCAACAAATTCCTGGTGCCGGGTAATGGCCTGAACAGTAGTATTGTGTCGAATCTTGTCAGAAAAAGGCGCGGTCAGTTTTTTAACATACTCGCGTGAGCCACCTTTAATGACGTGCCAGACAGGACGGTCATCGACATTAAGCATGCCGTGGTTATGAAAAAATCGGATGAAGAAGCCTGCAGGAAATTGCATCATCTGCTCAGGATGTGATGACCAAATAGCGGCCCCCATGGGTATCAAATACTGCTCGATAAATTCCCGACTGTATTTACCCTCTTGTAA
Source organism: uncultured Ectothiorhodospiraceae bacterium (assembly GCA_947259425.1). Lineage (GTDB taxonomy): Bacteria > Pseudomonadota > Gammaproteobacteria > UBA6429 > Thiohalophilaceae > SZUA-24. Next base: position 3,057 of record CAMYMO010000441.1, read on the forward strand.
AATCTCTCCCAGACTTTTATTGGCTTGTTCAGTATCTAAAATAGCGACCGCATTTTTATTAAAGCGCAATATGTCATTGATCATTCTGTAAAATGAGGGTTTAAGTAGATTAGAACGCTGCGCAAAAAGTGAATTAAGCGTAGTTCCATTATATTCTAACCCGGATTTTTCACATTTAACGCTAAAGCTCATTGAAGAGGGCTGGACATCAACGTTAAGTTCTTTTAATAATTTGGTAAAGTTAGGGTAGGTCTTGTAGTTAAATACGATAAAACCAGTATCAACAGAAAATTGATTCTCTGCTAAATCAATATCATGGGTATGTGTATGTCCGCCGGAATAGTCATTTTGTTCAAAAACAGTGATGTCATGTTGTTTATTTAAATGATAAGCGGCCACATTTCCTGAGATACCTGTACCGATAATTGCAATTTTCATTTTTTGACTCCTAAAATCTGACTATTGAGCTAGGTAGAGTGGTTTGCGCTTTTGTATTCTCGAATAACCCGTTCTGGTACCGGCCGTAAATCCCAGATTAGACCAACAGACTGTAATAATTTGAGAATGTAATAGGAAATATCGATTTCCCACCAACGAAAACCTTGTCTTGCAGAACCGGGGTAATAATGGTGGTTGTTGTGCCAACCTTCACCAAAAGTGAGTAGGGCTAAAAACCAGTTGTTACGACTATCGTCTCGGGTTTTAAATCTACGCTTACCGATGCTGTGAGCAAGTGAATTTATCGTAAAGGTCACGTGGTAAAGAACCAGGGTCGAAATTACGAATCCCCATACGATTAATTGCCATCCATTGGTATTCAGTGAGGGAAAATAAGCAGCAAGAAACTCTCCGAGCACAAATAACAATATACCTAATAAAACTGGAATTAGGATATCAAAGCGATCAATAAACTTAAGCTCAGGATACTTGGCAAAATCAGAAACTCGCTTTAAATTGGTTGAAAAATTATGCCTGGATAAAAACCATCCCATGTGACTCCAGATAAATCCATGCAGCCGAGGCGAGTGTTCATCATTTTCTTTGTCAGAGTTGACGTGATGTTCACGGTGATGGGAAGCCCACCAAAGCGGCCCTCGCTGTACGGAACTGGCACCAATTACAGCGAATATAAATTGGACGGTTCGTGTTGTTTTAAATGCTTTGTGTGAAAAATAACGATGATAGAACCCTGTAATTGCAAACATTCTAATGGCATAAAGCACTATTGCAATTATGACGGCAATTGGACTTACACCAACGATAAAGACAAATAATACAGACACATGCAGCAGAATAAATGGCAGTGTGCGCGTCCAGTCTACTGTTTTTTTAAATTCAGTCTCTTTTAAGTCGTCCACGGCATAGGTGTCAAACCAGCGGGTTAGTGAATAAAAGATATTTTTAGTTGTTATAAGAGTCATATTGCTATCCTGTTACCACTGCTGGGGCACTATTTTTAATTTACTGATGTCGTAACCTTCTTGCTCAATGATTTGGACCATTTTTTTATACTCATCTTCAGGAATCGTCGGGTTGCGCGCCATAATCCATACATAATCACGTTTAATGCGACCAATAATGGTATGATTGTAATCTTTGTCGAGGTAAACTATCCGGTAGTCTGACTTGAAGGGCCATATAAACTGCATTCCCCAGATGGCATTCGATTTTTCATCATAGACATAACCCGTCGGGTGGTACTCTTTCTTTTCGCCATTAAAACTATCCTGATTGAAACTGAACTTTGTCGCGATAGAACCATCACTATTGAGTTTGTAGGACTCAATGGCGTTATGTGCGCCTTTTTCTATAAACGTGGGGATATTGGCAATAACATACCAGTCACCCATGAAACGATTGATATCCACCGCTTTTTCTATTCGAATTGGTGGATTCGAACTGCAGCCAAATAGAAATAGAATGGGGATAAATGACAAATATGTAGGTTTCATTATTTTCACCTTATTGAATCCTGTATTCCAGTACCGAGCCGCTTTTAGTTGTAGAGTTTAATGCGAGCCATTTATTATTTTTCGAGTACCAAAGGTCAATAACAAATTCGTCAGTGGTAAGTCGATAGTGTTTTGTCGCAGTAAGCTTGCCGCGTACCATGATGTGTTCTTCACCTATTTTCTCGATACTAACGTCTTTGATTTCACCTGTTTGTGTATTGAGTAAACGTTGACTGCTTAGAAATTCAGGATCCCAGTACGCAAACGTTTTCAAGCATCCTTCTACACTGTACTGTCCGCTTGGTGTTTTAATATTAAATGTTTCGCTTGCGTATTGGGCCTGCACGTAAAACTCATCTCCATTATCATTGGTATTCGACCTGGCAGACTGTAAACATTGGCCGTCCCATACTTCATAATTACTATGTTGATAGCTATAGGCATGGATAAACAGAAAATAAACATCAAATTCGGCATTTATCGCTACATGCGTTTTATTGTTAATTGAAGAAACATTGAAGGTATGCTCACCTATTTCCTGTTCATCTAAATAAACTTTAAACTTCCAGGATTGGTTAGCAAAGGCATTACCGGAAATGAGCGCTAAAAACAAAACAATCGAAACTAAATGTTTTAAATAGAGAGTATTCATTATGCATGCTCCTCTATATGAGTGTGAGTATTGGTTTCAGTTTTATTGACCCGGCCCGGGAAAAACGCATTGGTTCTTTTGATGTACTCTTGATATCCAGGGCGACGGTCGCTTATCGTTTCTTCGAGCATGACAACACCAGAGAATTTTAGTAGTAACCAGGTCATAATTAACGGTGCAACAATGCTCCACCAGGCGCCGACAGATAAAGCCATTAAATAGAAACCCCACCATATAATGCATTCACCAAAATAGTTGGGATGGCGACTGTAGCGCCATAAACCCTGATCCATAACTTTTCCATGATTAGAGGGTTCGTTCTTAAATCTAGCTAACTGCCAGTCGGCTACGGTTTCGAAGAACATACCAGCAAACCAGAGAAACACTCCGGTACCGAATAAGAAAATAGTTAAGGGTGAAATAATTAGTGGGTTGGTAAATGCCCCAAGAAGCGGTAAACTAACCATCCATGCTAAAATAGCCTGAAAGATAAATATGATAAATAGGCTTTTAAATTCAAAGTTTGGGCTGTATTTTTTACGTATCGCCTGATAGCGTCGGTCTTCAGGTTCGGCCCAGTTTCTCCAGGTTAAATGGCTAGCCAAGCGCACTGCCCATATCGAGACAAGTGATATCAATATGATATTTTTAAATCCGAACTGATTTGACTGGATGAGGTAGACGGTCGCTGCGGCAAGAAACATTAGCGACCATGCGCTATCGACAATGCTGACATCACGTAAATAAAGGCTCAACAGCCAGGTAACAAAGGCCATTGCCAGCATGATCAATAAGCCATCCGTATAAATTAACCAGTTCATGATGCTCTCCTGAGTTTGTGGATTCGATAACCATCAAGCAGGTTTGAAAAAAATATTAATACGGGGGTAAATACTGCCCAACCGATCGCTAGAGCCGTTAATGCATTGAAATGAGAAATAAATTGAAGCGCACCTAATCTTTGGCCAGCGTAGTAGGCCAGTGGGCCTGCTATTGCACCAAAAATAATGGCGAGAAAAATTCTATCTTTAAGCCAATGTAAAGAAATATTTAGAGTCGTGGCAAATAAGCCCCACATGATTACAATCCAATAAGGCGCTGCGCCATCAATGACA
>CAMYMO010000442.1 GCA_947259425.1 uncultured Ectothiorhodospiraceae bacterium
TTAAATTCTGATCCCAGGATTGAAGTCGTTGGCCATGCACAAGATCCTATAATTGCCCGGGATAAAATAAAAAGACTCAAGCCGGATGTGATTACTTTAGATGTCGAAATGCCAAAAATGGATGGCATTACGTTTTTGCGTAACTTAATGCGCTTACGACCAATGCCCGTTGTGATGATTTCTTCCCTGACTGAGAAGGGGGCTGATATTACTCTTGAGGCAATGGAGGAGGGTGCTGTTGATTTTGTTGCTAAACCCAAGATCGATGTTAAAGAAGGGTTGGACGAGTACCGAGATGAAATTATCGCCAAAGTAAAAATGGCGGCCAAGGCAAAAATTAGAACGTTTGATCAGACTCCAGTGAAATCCTTTTGCGTTGATCCTAAACTCAACGCCGATGCTATTTTAACAAAAAAGACGCGCAAATATTTTAAGACGACGGATACCTTAATCGCAATTGGTGCCTCAACGGGTGGTACCGAAGCCATTCGCGATGTACTGAGCATGATGCCGCCCGATGCACCCGGTATTGTGATTAGTCAACATATTCCAGAGGCCTTCAGTGCCCCGTTTGCGAAACGTATGAACACGGTTGCTGCGATGACCGTCTATGAAGCACAAGATGGTCAGCAAATCTTACCTGGTCATGTTTATATTGCTCCCGGAAATAGACATTTGGTCGTTGAACGCAGTGGGGCCCAGTACGTGTGTCGTTTGAATGACGGTCCCCCCGTTAATCGCCATAAACCCAGCGTCGATGTGATGTTTCGCTCAGTGGCGCAAAATGTCGGTCCCAATGCAATTGGTGTAATTTTAACCGGGATGGGGGATGACGGTGCCAGGGGTTTACTTGAAATGAAAGAGGCAGGTGCGCCGACAATGGCTCAGGACGAGGCTTCTAGCGTGGTCTGGGGAATGCCAGGTGAGGCAGTGAAAAGGGGCGCAGCGGATGAAGAATTAGACCTGCAGGTTATATCCCCAAGATTATTAGTACTATCCCGATCTTAGGACTGATTTTTGCATAGTTATTAAAGAATGATTAAAAACCATGGATTCTGACTCTGTTTATGGCGAATAAAGCGAAACATTACGATCAAACGGAAGGCGTTAACCTTGATGCGCTGGTCGAGCAACACGCCGATCTGGTTAAAAAGATCGCCTATCATCTTTCCGCACGACTCCCCGCCTGTGTGTTGGTTGACGATCTGATCCAAGCTGGATTGATGGGGTTAATGGATGCGGCGTCTCATTATGATCCCAGCCAGGGGGCGAGTTTTGAAACCTATGCCTCGATACGAATTCGTGGTTCGATGCTGGATGAATTGCGTCGCAATGACTGGGCCCCCAAATCGGTCCATCGAAAGGCCCGCGATATGATGGCCGCCGTGAACAGAATAGAATCTCGGACCGGGCGCGATGCCAAACCCGCTGAGATTGCCGAGGCGCTCGAAATTTCACTGGACGAATATCATCAACTGGTTTTAGAGACCAATACCTGTCGAGTATTTAACTTTGTTGAAGTCGAATACGAAGACCAAAGCTTTAGCGATGGTGTGACCGACGAGTCGATTCAAGGGCCGCTCGGTGGAATCCAGAAAGATGAATTTAAACAATACCTGGTTGATGCCATCAAGACCTTGCCTGAACGTGAACAACTTATTATCAGCTTGTATTACGATGAAGAATTAAATTTAAAAGAGATTGGTAGTGTCCTCGGGGTCAGTGAATCTCGCGTGAGCCAATTAATGAGTCAGGCCCATAGCCGGATGCGGTCGACACTTTCAGAATTTATAGAGCCAGAAGTTCAAGAATATGGCTAATAAACAGCCATTCCAACTGGCGATTCCATAATTACCGTTTATTCTTATATATAGCATCTTTTCCGGCTCTGCTGCTTGTCCATCATGGATCTGTGAACCACTCGGCAGTTACGTAGCCTACTGCAGCCTTAGACTTCCTGCCGAGCAGGGGGAATACCGTTGTCCTTGAAGGAGGTAATGAATGAGTTTTAATGATTTATTTTTGAGCGTGAATAGTGATCCTGGAGTGGCTGTTGCGATCTGGTTAGGTATATTTATCGCAATCGTGATTGTGATGTATTTTGCGCGCACGCCTGCCCATTTGACGATTATCTCTATGAGCCGTGTGATACACAATGCGATGCGTTTGTCTGCGCGTGCTGTGATGAGCGCCGAATCTCGACTTAATCAACGTAATCGTGAAGTGTTATTAGAACAAGGACGCGAAGCGGTCGAACGGATCATCGAACGTGAATTTGATCGAGTCGATGGCACCGTACGTCGAGATTTATCCGAGTATCCTGCTTTACACCGCCAATTAAGTGAAGAGATCACGACGATTGATGATGATTACAAAGAAAGTACCGAGGTTCCACCTGAACCACCCGCCTGGGTGAAAGCGGTTGACGCAGTGGCAAAGATCCCGGGAAAAGATCCAATGGTCGCCTCTATTTTAGAGGATATTCATATTTCGATGGTCAAAGCCAATACTCAGGCGATCGAGGCCTATCGTAAATCCAGCCATAAACGGCATGAACATCTAAAAAATATGATGCCGCATTGGCGTAAGGTTAAAAGTGTTCTTGGACAGGTTGATAAAAATGTAACGAGTTTGTTAGCACGTTCATCGACGATCGACCGGCATATGAATGAATATGAAAGTATTATTTCAAAGACCGATCGCGCAGTACGTACCTTATCATCCTCATCATTAACGCAGTTCTTTATATCAATATTGGTGTTAGCGATTGCAATAGGCGGTGCTTTAATTAACTTTAACTTAATCGCACGTCCAATGGCCGAGATGGTGGGTGGCACCAGTGAAATCATGGGGTTTGCGATTAATAATATTGCTGCGATGGTCATAATCCTGGTTGAATTGGCAATGGGGCTGTTTTTAATGGAAACATTACGCATCACGCGTTTATTTCCGGTCATCGGTGCATTAAATGATAAAGTTCGATTGCGGCTAGTATGGACGTTTTTCTCGATACTCTTATTCTTGGCGATGGTGGAAGCGGGATTGGCCTTCATGCGTGAGATGTTAATGGAAGACGATTCAAAAGTCGTTGCCGCCTTAACCGGTAACACCGAAGGTGGCTATGCAGACGATACCAATAGTTATTTGTGGATTACAACCGCGGCACAAATGGGCATGGGCTTTGTTTTACCGTTTGCATTAATGTTCGTAGCGATCCCGCTTGAAACGTTTGTACACTCAATGCGCACGGTGTTCGGTCTAGTCGGCGTCGGCACACTAAGAGTGGTTGCCTGGCTCTTACGATTGATCGGAAATATAGTGCGATTTTTCTCAAGCTCACTGATCCAGATATACGATCTCATTATCTCTGGACCACTATGGGTCGAACGAATAATAAAATCAAAACAAACCAAAGACGATGTTAGCGCTGATGCATCATCTGTATTTTAAAAAGGGAGCAAGTAATGGTTTTTAGAAAATTCATACTTATTTTATTCGCGTTTTTATTATTAAGTTGTTCTGATCAACCGACGGGACCGAATAATCAGGGTGTGTACATGTTAGTGGATACCTCTGGAACGTACACAAAAGAATTACTCCAGGCGCAAAAAATAATTAACTTTACGTTGTCCAAGCTTAATCCTGGCGATACGTTTGCGGTTGCCCGAGTCGATACCGGAAGTTTTAGTGAAAAAGATATTGTCTACAAACAATTCTTTGATGATCGGCCCAGTATGACCAACAAACAAAAACGTAAATTCCGGGATGTGATTGATAAGTTTATCAAAACCGCCAAGCCGAGTTCATACACTGATATCACAGGTGGTATTCTGCAGGCGATTGAATATTTAAACGAAGCTGGCACCCGAAAAAAAACGATTTTAATCTTTTCTGATTTAAAAGAAGAGTTGAAAAAAGGGTTTGTGCGGGATATCCCACTACAACTGACGGGCTATCAAGTGGTTGCGGTTAATGTAACCAAGCTACGTTCTGATAATATCGATCCTCGTGAATACCTGGATCGCCTAGAAGCCTGGGAACTAAAAGTAAAAACCGGTGAAGGTGAATGGAAGGTGATAAATGACCTGTCTCGACTGGAGCCCATCTTTAATTAGAATCGGCACATTATTACTCTAAATTAATACATTCTGAAATTTAATCGCTGGTATTCGTTGAGTGATGGACGGGAATCCACCTGGATTCCCGTCTTTAGCTTTGTGCTGCAAATTACTTTGGCCAAATTAGTGATGCAAGGCCGTTTACGTGAATTTCTCAAAGTCAAGATTGACATAAACACCCTTATAATAATAAATTCATAAAGGTTTCAAGTTTGCCGGTTATTGTGCCGACATGAATTGATAGATACTAAATATTATTGGATTGTTATGTCTCATTCTATTAAACAAGATCGAAGCCGTAGCCCGATGTGGTTCTTCGAACGCAATTACAACGCATTGCTGGCGATGCTGGATGAGACTCGCTTGATGGAATTAGGTCGGGTCCAGTTTGAGCTGGCCTCATATCCGGTTGAACTAGAGTTACTGGAAGAGACTCGCTACACCGTTTTGCTTAAAATATCACAAAGATTTAGTACCGCTAATTCAATGCTGGCGGATGTTGTTTTTACGGTACGAATATACCAGGACGCTCGCCTTGCCGAGGTGATCAGTTATCAAGGCCAACACAGCATTCAATACAAATACCCCTATCCAAACGAAGGTATGTTTGTGCCGGATGAAAAGAAGCAATGCAACCTGCTGTTGTATGACTGGCTTAATGCATGTTCTCGACTAAACTACAAAGAGACCTTAATTGAGAGCTGTTGAGTAAGCTGTGATCTTCCCCAATTACCGAATGGATTTATTTTTATGCTGAGCGCTGGATATATCTCTGGGTCGAGAAGAAGCAGGGTAGGAAATTTACTAAAATCATCATCTGTAATCATTGCGTTGTTCAGCTTTTTTTACCAGCCTATTTCTTATGCGAGTGCACTCCGGGCGCTAGATGCCCAGGCCAAAGGCGATTTCCGGACCGCGGCGACCTTATGGCAGCAGCTTGCCAATGATGGCAATGCATTAGCGCAGTACAATCTTGCGTTATTGTATAAACAAGGTGAGGGCGTCAATGCCGATGAAAACATGTCCAATTATTGGCTCACCATGGCGGCTCGCCAGGGTATGGTGCAGGCCTACCAACGTTTAAATACCAACAGTATTCGGGCAACTCAGCAACGTTTGTCAGTCAAATCCATGTCTGCTGGTCCTCAGGAATGGGTGGCTTCGCAAAACCCAAAGCATTACACGCTTCAGCTGGCCAGCAGCACCAACAAACAGCTAATTGAAAAATACTATTCTCTTAACGACCTAACTGGCAAGGCAGGCTATTACAGCTCGATGAGGCAGGGTGAGCGGTGGTATGCCCTGGTTTACGGTTCATACAACTCAGTCCATTCTGCAAAGTCTGCTATCGCCGAGTTGCCTCAGGACCTGAAAAAATGGTCTCCATGGGTGCGTAACATCCGCTCTATCCATAAAATTATGATTACCGAGTAGTTTCTTGTTTGAATTCAAAAATGGTTAAAAGTCAGTTTATTATTGAGTTCTAATCTGCCATTCCCCAGCCGTAATTAATCGCTAGAGCAGCTGAATTTCGCGGCTTAATAGATATGATGTGTGTATTAACTGCTAATAACCATTATAATTATAATGGTAATCTATAGAGTCAATTATGAGAATTAACTTCGTCTTAGTAGCATAGTGCGTTTTTTTTCCTAACAAAATCCGAGACCATGGCCATTGTCATGCAACTCGCACTTGATGATGCAATTTTACCGTTGGCGGCAGCAATAGCTCATTAATCTTTAAACATTGGAAATAATATAGTTCGTAAATAAAAAAGGGGTTTAGACGTTAATGTCTAAACCCCTTTTATAATCGCGAGCAACGATCTACATCGTGGAAAGATTTTCCGCAATAGTTTTGTGAAGTTGTTCTACCCATGAGTTATAGGTTTTATGAATATTCGTGCCATCATAATGAAAGTTACTACTGTCTTTATAGGTGATGTTAAAACTTTCCGTGGTATAGTTGATATCGACTTTTGCCATGCGTCCACTGCTAAAGCGTGTCGCAATAATTACACCTTTACTCACTTCTTGCATCTGCCAACCGGTACTGGTGCCCGCTAAAATGATGGCACGCCGGATATTTTCCTGATTCTTTTTCCCTGCAGAGGCCTGGATAGGTGAATTTTGATAATTCACGATTTGGGTGCCGCTACCGCAACCTATGAAAAGGACGATGCTGGAAACTAAAATCAGGGGGGCATAATTTTTAAATAACATGGAACATCTCCTTACAAATTATCTAGTTTTTTATCTAATTGTTTGACGTAAAATTCTGGCTAGAACTATATAGCAAAAAAGTATCTTATAGAGTGATGTCGGCCAAAAACCATTGGATTTTAGTGATGAAACGTTACCTGGTTCTACTTATTAGCCCTTTTTTATTAAGTTGTGGACTCTATCCTCAAACCCCAATGCAAATGAGTCAGTTTCCTGCTAATCAGCAACCGGCCAAGCATTTGGTTATTTTATTGAGCGGACGAGGGGCCAGTGAGACTTATTTTGAAGATCATGAGTGGGTCGAGATTGCTCGTGAGTATGGCTCGGATGTGGATTTCATTGCACCCTATGCGCATTTCGGATACTACATGAGCCAAAGCCTGTTGC
>CAMYMO010000443.1 GCA_947259425.1 uncultured Ectothiorhodospiraceae bacterium
AAAACCAAAAACTGTTTCTTCAAGCTAAAACTGTTTTTTCACTATTTCATCCGAGATGTTGTTCGGCACCTCAGCGTACTTATCAAATTCCATACTGTATGTGGCACGTCCCTGCGACTGTGACCGGAGGGCGGTGGCATAACCAAACATCTCCTTCAACGGCACTTCCGCGCGAACAACTTTACCACTTGGACTTTCGTCCATTTCCTTAATCATGCCGCGGCGGCGATTAAGGTCGCCAACAATATCACCCATGTATTCTTCTGGTGATACCACTTCCACATTCATCAGCGGCTCAAGCAAGACCGGATCACACCCTCTTGCACCTTCCCTGAATCCCATCGAGCCGGCAATCTTAAAGGCCATCTCTGATGAGTCAACATCATGGAAGGAGCCGTCATACAAGGTCACCTTCACATCTTCCATTTGGAAGCCTGCGATAACACCATTTTGCATCGCTTCCTGGATACCTTTATCCACGGAAGGAATGTATTCCTTCGGGATGGTACCGCCAACAATCTCATTCACAAACTCGTAGCCTTCACCGGTCGGCTGCGGTTCAATCTTCAGCACCACATGTCCATACTGGCCACGGCCACCTGATTGTCGTACAAACTTACCTTCTGCCTTCTCATTCACCGAGCGAATGGTTTCGCGGAAAGCCACTTGTGGTGCGCCAACGTTGGCGTCCACACTAAATTCGCGCTTCATGCGATCAACAATTATTTCAAGGTGTAACTCACCCATTCCCGAAATAATTGTCTGTCCCGATTCTTCATCGGTATGGACACGGAAAGACGGGTCTTCCTGTGCCAACTTACCAAGAGCGATTGACATCTTCTCCTGGTCAGCCTGGGTCTTGGGCTCAATCGCCACTGATATAACCGGCTCGGGAAAGTCCATCTTTTCCAGCGTGATGACATCGTTCACATCACACAGTGTTTCACCCGTCGTTACATCTTTAAGACCCACTGCGGCGGCGATATCGCCAGCTCGCACTTCCTTAATCTCTTCACGAGAATTCGAATGCATTTGCAATATTCGGCCAATGCGTTCTTTTTTTCCTTTGACCGGGTTGTATACCGAGTCACCCGATTTCATGATCCCTGAGTAGACGCGAAAAAAGGTCAGCGTACCTACAAACGGATCGGTCGCAATCTTGAAGGCCAGTGCTGCAAACGGTTCGTCATCGGTAGAATGACGTTCCGCAACCGTTTCATCCTTGTCATCGAGATGCCCCTTAATGGCAGGCACATCGATGGGCGCTGGCATGTAGTCAATGACTGCGTCCAACATGGCCTGCACACCTTTATTCTTAAAGGCCGAACCGCACAGGCATGGAATAATCTCATTAGCCAAAGTGCGAATCCGCAAACCACGCTTAATATCTTCAGCTGCTAGCTCGCCCTCTTCGAGGTACTTATCCATCAGCTCTTCAGTGGCCTCGGCAGCGGCTTCCACCATCTGCTCTCGTAACTCAGTACACTGTTCAGCGATATCCGCTGGAATCTCTTCTTCATTGAACGTGACACCCATATCGGCCTCGTTCCACATGATTGCCTTCATCCTGATGAGGTCAACCACGCCTTTAAATTTGTCTTCAGCGCCGATATTCATCTGCACTGGTACTGGATTCGCACCCAGTCGAGTCTTGATTTGATCAACCACTCGTAAAAAATCAGCGCCAGCCCGGTCCATCTTATTGATGAATGCCAAACGGGGCACGCCGTACTTATTTGCCTGTCGCCATACGGTCTCAGACTGTGGCTCTACACCACCGACCGCGCAAAACACAGCACAGGCCCCATCCAGAACTCTCAGTGACCGTTCGACTTCAATGGTGAAATCAACGTGCCCTGGTGTATCAATGATATTGATACGGTGTTCCGGGTATTGCTTTTCCATACCCTGCCAAAAGCAGGTCGTCGCAGCCGAGGTAATGGTAATGCCCCGTTCCTGTTCCTGCTCCATCCAATCCATGGTGGCAGCACCGTCATGCACCTCACCGATCTTGTGTGAGATTCCGGTGTAAAACAGAACACGCTCCGTTGTTGTTGTCTTGCCCGCATCAATGTGTGCCATGATGCCGATATTTCGGTAACGCTCTAACGGTGTTTTGCGTGCCACTTTTTCAAAATCTATTAACTATATATAAAGGCTTCAATATACGAAAATCACCAACGATAATGTGCAAAGGCCTTGTTCGCCTCTGCCATCTTGTGGGTATCTTCACGTTTTTTCACAGCCGAACCACGTTTTTCCGAGGCCTCTAAAATTTCACCCGCAAGACGAGACTTCATGCCCTTCTCACCTCGAGTACGAGCAGCATCGACTAACCAGCGCATGGCTAAGGTAGTACGACGATCAGCGCGAACTTCGATAGGCACCTGATAGGTTGCACCACCAACACGACGTGATTTCACTTCCACGCTGGGGCGAATATTGTCGAGCGCTTCGTTCAACACATCCATTGCATCACCTTTAGACTTCTCGCCGATTACGTCCAATGCACCGTAAACAACTTTCTCTGCTACGGATTTCTTGCCATGCATCATCAACATGTTGATGAACTTGGTCAGCATCTCTGATCCATATTTTGGATCAGGCAGAACCTGTCGTTTTACTGCAGAATGTCGTCTTGCCATACTCTTTTTTCCTGTTTTTTACACGTGAAAACGGCCGGTGATAAGTACAACCAGCCGTTCTCTAAATTGTTTTGCGCCTTAAGACTTAGGTCGCTTCGCGCCATACTTTGAGCGCGACTGTTTGCGGTCACTGACACCCGCAGTATCTAATGAACCCCGAATTGTGTGATATCGCACACCGGGAAGATCTTTCACACGACCGCCACGAATCAGCACGACCGAGTGTTCCTGTAAATTATGTCCTTCACCGCCAATATAACTGGTGACTTCAAAGCCATTGGTTAAACGTACCCGAGCGACCTTACGCAGCGCCGAGTTAGGCTTTTTAGGTGTGGTTGTGTAAACACGCGTACAGACGCCACGCTTTTGTGGGCAGGCTTCAAGCGCGGGAACATTACTTTTTTCCGGCTTGCGCTGTCTTGGTTTACGTACCAACTGATTAATAGTTGCCATACTTTTCTACTTTTTCCTGTTCCAAGATAAGAGGCCGAGCGAAACCGCGGAGGGCCACTTACCGTTTTTAAATGCCAAGATGACTCTTTAAATGGTCAATCTTCTAAAAACCAGCAGTTTGGTCTTATGGCCCAAAACCCACACTTAATTCAGTGATCGCCAGGTTTTAAGCCGAAAATAAAGACAGGCCGAACAACGTCCGACCTGTCTGAGGCGCGAGATTTTAGTTAAACCTGACCCTAACGTCAAGCCAGAGAGTGGCTTAGAGCGATAATAATCGGATTTTTTTTAATATTTTAAGTATTTGCCGCTTCTGTCGAGGTCTCGGTGCCATCATCTGGCGAAGTGCCGTCTGAATCAACCGTTTGCACGACTTCTTCCAGCAACAAGGCTTCCATTTCGTCAGTAGTTTGACGCTTTAAACGGCGCTCATTATGGAAGGCCATTCCGGTCCCCGCTGGGATTAATCGACCCACAATCACGTTCTCCTTGAGGCCACGAAGATCATCGACCTTGCCGGTGACCGCCGCTTCCGTCAATACGCGCGTGGTTTCCTGGAATGAGGCCGCTGAAATGAAGGATTCGGTTGCCAATGACGCCTTGGTAATACCCAATAACATATTGTCGAATCTGACCGGTAATTTCCCGGCTTTTTCCAGCTTGTCATTCATTTCCATCACACGGGCACGATCGATCTGCTCACCCTTCAACAGGTTGCTGTCGCCAGGCGCGGCCACTTCGACTTTACGTAGCATTTGGCGAACAATAACTTCGATGTGTTTGTCATTAATCTTCACGCCCTGTAAGCGATAGACTTCCTGCACTTCACTAACAATATATTTTGCCAGCTCTTCAATACCCAGCAGGCGTAAAATATCGTGTGGATTGGTCTCACCTTCGGCAATAACCTCACCTTTTTCCACGTGCTCACCTTCGAAGGCGGTTAAATGACGCCATTTTGGAATCAGTTCTTCATAGTGATCACCTTCGCTTGGGGTAATCACCAGGCGTTGTTTACCTTTGGTCTCTTTACCAAAGGACACGGTGCCGGTAACCTCAGCCATAATCGAAGATTCTTTTGGTTTACGAGCCTCAAATAAATCAGCAACCCGTGGCAGACCACCGGTGATATCACGTGTTTTCGATGATTCCTGAGGTATACGGGCAACAATATCACCCACACCAACCGAGGCACCGTCGGTCAAACCGATGATCGCACCCGCAGGTAAAAAATAGTGAGCAGGGATATCGGTTCCGGCAATGTTTAAGTCATCGCCATTTGCGTCAACCAGTTTGACCATTGGGCGCATGTCTTTAGCCGCGGTACTGCGCTGCTTCGGATCCATAACAACGAGTGAGGAAAGTCCCGTTACATCATCGACTTCCGAGGACACCGTCACACCATCACTGATATCGATAAATTTAACGATACCGGCTTCTTCAGTAATAACCGGGTGAGTGTGCGGATCCCAGTTTGCAATGACCTGGCCTGCATCAACCTTGTCGCCATCATTAGCGGTAATGCTTGAACCATAGGGTACTTTATAACGCTCACGCTCACGTTGCTGTTCATCCAGTACGGTAATTTCACCGGAACGCGATACAGCAACATAATTACCACTGGCATGCTGCACCACTTTGATATTATGTAGTCGAATCGTACCACTGCTTTTAACTTGAATACTGTTGATCGCAACCGAACGTGATGCCGCACCACCGATATGGAAGGTACGCATGGTTAACTGAGTGCCCGGTTCACCAATGGACTGAGCCGCGATAACACCGACCGCTTCACCAGAATTCACTTTATGTCCACGTGCCAGGTCGCGACCGTAACATTCAGAACACACACCATGGCGTGATTCACAGGTTATCGGTGAACGAACCAGTAGATGGTCCACACCCATATCTTCAAGTTGTGCCACCAAATGTTCGTCGAAGAAATCGCCGCGTTTCAATACCACTTCACCATCGGCGTTAGTCGCATCGGCCGCCACTACTCGTCCAAGTACACGTTCACTCAAAGGTTCTACAACATCACCACCTTCAATGATCGACATCAACATAAGGCCATTTAAGGTGCCACAGTCTTCTTCGTTAACCACTAAATCCTGGGA
The DNA here is from genome assembly GCA_947259425.1 of uncultured Ectothiorhodospiraceae bacterium. GTDB lineage: Bacteria > Pseudomonadota > Gammaproteobacteria > UBA6429 > Thiohalophilaceae > SZUA-24. The sequence goes on from CAMYMO010000443.1 coordinate 5,216, forward strand.
TACATCTACCAGACGACGAGTTAGATAACCTGAGTTAGCCGTCTTCAACGCGGTATCGGCCAAACCTTTACGAGCACCGTGGGTCGAAATAAAGTACTGCAATACTGATAGCCCTTCACGGAAGTTAGCCGTAATCGGTTGCTCAATAATCGAACCATCTGGTTTGGCCATCAAACCCCGCATACCAGCGAGTTGGCGAATCTGTGCTGCACTACCCCGCGCACCGGAGTCAGCCATCATAAACACGGAGTTGAAAGATGGCTGTTCGACAGGATTACCATCCTTATCCATCACCGTATCTTTACCCAATTTATCCATCATCGCTTTAGCGACTTGGTCATTGGTATGTGACCAGATATCAACAACCTTATTATAGCGTTCGTTGTTGGTCACCAAACCAGAAGTATATTGTTCCACGATCTCTTTAACTTCTTCTTCGGCTTTAGACAAAATCCCAACTTTAGATTCTGGAATAACCATATCTTCAAGTCCGAAGGAAACGCCGGCGCGAGTCGAGAAGCGGAAACCGGTATACATCAATTGATCGGCAAAAATGACGGTATCTTTTAAACCACGTTCGCGATAACAGGCATTGATCAGCCCTGAGATCGATTTCTTATTCATGTCTTTATCAAAATAGTTAAACGGCATGCCGTCTGGGGCAATTTCCCAGAGTAATGCTCGACCAACGGAGGTTTCTTTGACGCTGTAGTGGTTAGTTTTGTTGCCTTCATCATCAATTTCGACTTCACAGATACGGACTTTAACAAAGGCTTGTAAGTGCACATCGCCATTTGCATAGGCACGAGCCACTTCAGCGGTATCGGCAAACATCATGCCTTCACCTTTGGCATTCACTCGCGTACGTGTCATCATCAAGGCACGCGCTTCAAGTTGTGCTTCGATCGATAAGGGTACGTGGACCGCCATTTGGTCACCGTCAAAGTCGGCGTTAAAGGCAGTACATACCAGTGGATGTAATTGAATCGCTTTACCTTCGATTAAGCTAGGCTCGAACGCCTGAATACCTAAACGGTGCAAAGTTGGAGCACGGTTTAACATAATAGGATGTTCACGGATCACTTCTTCAAGGATATCCCAAACCTCAGAGCCTTCACGCTCAACCATTTTCTTGGCCGCTTTAATCGTTGTTGCTAATCCACGACGCTCTAACTTGGAAAAAATAAACGGTTTAAATAATTCCAGGGCCATCTTCTTAGGTAAACCACATTGATGCAGTTTAAGAGTAGGACCAACCACGATCACCGAACGACCGGAGTAATCCACACGTTTACCCAATAGGTTTTGACGGAATCGACCTTGCTTACCTTTAATCATGTCAGCAAGTGATTTCAATGGACGTTTGTTTGAACCGGTAATAGCACGACCACGACGACCATTATCAAGTAGGGCATCGACTGATTCCTGCAACATACGTTTTTCGTTACGTACGATAATATCCGGCGCATTCAAATCCAATAAACGCTTCAAGCGGTTATTA
>CAMYMO010000444.1 GCA_947259425.1 uncultured Ectothiorhodospiraceae bacterium
TATTTAGATAAATCCAGCGTCCTTTAGTATCAATACTCCAGACCAGGTCGTGAGCCGTTTCGACCAGATTACGGTAACGAGATTCAGCCTCGAGTAATAATTTTTGCGCAGCCTGTTGCTCTGAGATATCAGCAACAATCAGCGTGTAATATATTTGATCATCGCGTTGCATCTGGCTACTGCGTACCCTAATCGGTACCGAACTGCCATTGCGATTTCGGCCGATAAGTTCATGTTCATTATCCGGGTCAGAACCTTCCAGTGAACTGCTGTCGAGTTCAGGGATAAGCCAACGGATTGGTTTGCCACGTATTTCATGATGCGAATAACCAAATAGACGTTCCGCAGCTGGATTAAAGGTATCAATCATTTGTTCATCATTGAGAACAATAATGCCTTCCGCTGCGTGATCAACAATCGCAGAGACATGTGATTCCTGTTCAACCAGGCGTTTGAAGACATTACCAAGCATTTGCACGAGGTAACCGATTTCATCAAGCGATTGTGGGCGCAGCAATTTAGCCAATGAGCTATTGCTGCTGGCTCCGCTACGGCTAATTACCCGTTTTACCGGAGACAGAGATTGATGGAGACCAACAATCGCAACACCGGTAATTAAAAATGCAATGAAGCCAATCAAGGCCCAGGCGACTAATATTTCATTGGTTAAATAGCCGGTACGCCACCAGTAGTATTTAAGTAATACGACGCTGGTGAGTAAAGGTAAGAAGCCACCAATCAATAGCATCTTGGTCTGGATCGTGATGTGTACGCTGTTCATGCCAATATAGCGATTCAGGTGGCCGAGCAAATTTAGACAGTACAAATAGCCTGGCATGCCGACATAGATCGCTATGACCAGATTCAATAGCATAACTTCAAGCAGTGGTGTTGCTTCAGCGGGGTTTGTTGCCTTACCGGCGGTCCAAAATTGCACCGTGGGTAATAACAGAATCGCAATTAGATAAAATGACCAATAACTGGTTGTGAACGTACGTAAATGGCGATTAAGACGATCGGGCAAAGGTAGCCCATGGTGATGCTCAGCATGCCAGTCAATAAGCGGTTGGGTAAAGGCATAAAAATGCCAACCCACCCAGCTAATCAGGGTGACGTAGATAGCGAGTAACGGTAGCCCAGTGTTGGCTTGCAACAAATCGTTGAGTTCGACCATGCCAAAAAAAGCAGCAACGGCGTAACCACAAATCGGAGTGAGAGCAAAACTAACTAAAGCAACCAGAGCTAAGCGCGTCTGGATGTGCGTAATTGCTTGACCCATTGAATCCTTATCATCTTGTTTATTTTGTTAATTATTTTAGCGTAAGCTAATAAAGTGATATTAAGAAGAAGTCCCACACTTCAAACTTAAGCAATCATAATGGCAGAATAATAGTTGCTTATCTAGATAAGTACATGGAAAATTATAAATTAAATTCTGTGATCTTATGCTGATTTAGCGTCGATTTTTCGAGCCAGCTATGAGCCAAACAGTCCAAGTAACTGATGGATAAACAATTTAGTTTTTCAGTTTAGATGCACAATATAATCGTGGAAAAAACTTAACCACTCAAGTTGTGATTTGTTTCAACAATTAGGAGATAGCGCGATGAAGCGTCGTGAATTTTTAACAAAAGCAGGAGCGAGCAGTGTTATAGCCGCAAGCGGACTTGGTTTGTCCGCTAACAATGCGAGCGCGGCCTCAGGTAAAAAATATAAATGGAAAATGGTCACAACCTGGCCAAAAAATTTTCCTGGTTTAGGTACGGGTGCCAACATGGTTGCAAAAATGATTACCGAGATGAGTGGAGGCCGTATCGAGGTTAAAGTTTATGGTGCTAAACAACTGGTCGGTCCTTTTGAAGTCTTTAATGCAGTCAGTAGTGGTGATGTGCAAATGGGGCACGGTGCGGCTTATTACTGGAAAAACAAAAGCACCGCGGCACAATTTTTCTCGGCGGTGCCGTTTGGTCTGAATGCACAAGAAATGAATGGCTGGCTTTATTACGGGGGCGGCTTAAAGTTATGGAAAGAGATTTACGCTGATTTTAATTTGATCCCGGCGGCCGCGGGTAATACCGGTGTACAAATGGGCGGATGGTTTAATAAAGAAATCAAGTCCATCAAGGATTTGAAGGGCCTGAAAATGCGAATTCCGGGTCTCGGTGGCGAGGTATTAAAACGGGCCGGGGGAACCCCTGTGAGCCTGCCAGGCGGTGAAATTTATACCTCGCTGCAATCCGGAGCCATCGATGCCACTGAATGGGTTGGCCCTTACAATGATTTGGCTTTTGGTTTCTATAAAGTGGCGAAATATTACTATTATCCTGGCTGGCATGAGCCGGGTACCACCCTGGAAGCGCTGGTAAACAAAAAGGCCTTTGAATCATTACCTAAAGATTTACAAAAGATTGTTGAGTGTGCGTGTGCCTATGCTAACCAGGATATGTTGGCAGAATATACTGCACGTAACAATGCCGCTTTGCATACACTGGTTAATAAACATAAAGTCAATTTAAAATCATATCCAAGCGATGTGTTAACCAAAATAAAGAAAATTTCAGATGAGGTCGTGAGCGAAGTCGCGAACAAGGATGCGATGGGTAAAAAAGTGTATGCCTCGTTTAAGAAGTTTCGTGATCAGGCCCAGGCCTGGCATAACATTTCTGAGTTGGCATACTATAAAGCGCGCTAACGATGCTGCTGCTGGCGTCATGCGCCAGCAGCAGGTAATCGCAGTTTATGCGAGTGTTTCTTTTTCGACTCCGAACAGGTTCCGATAAATAATGCCATAGGCAATAAGCGAAAGCGGCAATGTCCAAATGAGGCCAATGCCAAGCGGAATCATTGATACAAATACAATGATAGAAATTACGATGCCAAAGAAAAAGAAAGCAAACCATCGATGGGTAATGGTTTTACGTGAGGTCTCTAATGCTTGCCAGGGGCTCATGCCTTTTTCGGCAACTAAAGGTAAGGCAAGATAATAAGCAAACATCAAATAAATACCAGGAATGACTAAAAGCAATAAGCCAATCAAGATCATAACGACCATCAATAGATAGGTAAGAAATAACGGTATCGTTTTGGAAAAATAGCCCATGATGGATGAGGCCTCGGAGGAAACCCCGGCGGCGCGACGAATGCCGATGATGAACAAACCGATCTCCAGCGGCAAGATGACCAACATAAGCACGATATTGACAATCAGCTCTAAAAAGATGGCAAAACCTTCGCCGGGTATCAGTGTGGTTAGCAGCGCAGAAATAATTCCGGCAACTATACTTGCACCGATATAAACCGCCATAAAGATTAAGAACGCAAGCCAGATGGTGCCTTTCGCGCCAGCAGTTAATTCCCAGGCCTCACTTAAGGTTTCACCAATACTAAACTGGTAATTACCAGCCAGGCCGTTTTCAACTGAGCCACCAACGTGCTCCCCCGATGGTGCTCTTTCCAGATCAGATTGTGGTGTTTGATATATGTCAGACATTGCTGCGCATCCTTTCTCGTTATTATGTTAATTCTAGAGATAACATAACTATATATAGTCAGCAAGCACCTGGACGACAGTATCGTGTTTCTAAGCCAGCCGATTATCAACATTGAGCTTCTGGGAATAATAGTCTACACTAATTTCTGTTAATACTGAAAATAGTGAAATAAATGATTGGTAGCCGCTAACCCATTGTTTCTAGGGATTATGTAGATGAATCAAGTACAAAAAATATTAATGACCAGTCTCGTGATTATCGTCATCGCCGGGCTATTTATCACATTCACTCGTACCTACGGGGTGAGTGAAACAGCGCTATTTTATATTGGTCTGCCAGCGATTTTAGCGATTGGCCTGATCATGACAAAACGCGGTAGCAGCCCAATGTTGCGGACAATGAAGGGCATTACCCTGGGTATATTATTGTCCGGCCCGATCCTACAGGAAGGTTTTATCTGCATGATCATGGCGGCACCGATTTTCTATGCAGTCGGCGCTTTGGTGGCCTGGGCCATTGGCAAACAAGACGCAAAAAAAAGAAATCAACTTAAGACTTTTGCGCCCTTTGTAATCCTGCTATTGATGTCCCTGGAAGGGACGCACCCGAATTTATCCTTTCCACGTGAAAATGTCGTCACGGTTTCTAAGTTGGTCAATTTATCCGTCGAGCAGTTAGTCAGTAATCTAAATCAACCGGTGAACTATGGTAAAGATGCGGCCTTGTTTTTAAAACTGTTTCCGTTTCCTGAAGTCACTCGACATGATGGTGCCGAGGTGGGCGATCGTCAAAGCCTTCATTTTATTTATCGTCGCCATTTTGTTAGTGATCGAAACGTACATGAAGGTGATATTGTCTTCGAGATAACAGAACGAGATGATACTCATATTAAATCCAGCATCATTTCAGATTCGAGTTATTTAAGTACCTATATGGTTTGGAAAACGTCCGAGGTACAGTGGCAACCGATTAATAAACATCAGACTCAGGTGACCTGGATAATTAGTTATGATCGCAAACTCGATCCGGCCTGGTATTTTGGTCCACTGGAAAAATTTGTCACGGAGTTAGCGGCTGAAACCTTAATTGACAGTGTCGTCGCTTCCGCTACGGTCATTCCCGCGAAGGCGGCAACCCAATCCAGTAATGTTATTCCCGCTGGGGTCGGACTCCAATCCAGTAATGTCATTCCCGCAGGGGCCGGAATCCTATCCGGTAATGTCATTCCCTCAGGGGCCGGAATCCCATCCAGTAATGTCATTCCCGCAGGGGCCGGAATCCAATCCGGTAATGTCATTCCCGCAGGGACTGGAATCCCATCCAGTAATGTCATTCCCGCGGAGGCGGGAATCCAATCCGGTAATGTCATTCCCGTAGGGACTGGAATCCCATCCAGTAATGTCATTCCCGCGGAGGCGGGAATCCAATCCGGTAATGTCATTCCCGCGGAGGCGGGAATCCAATCCGGTAATGTCATTCCCGCGGAGGCGGGAATCCAATCCGGTAATGTCATTCCCGTAGGGGCCGGAATCCAATCCAGTAATGTCATTCCCGTAGGGGCCGGAATCCAATCCGGTAATGTCATTCCCGCAGGGGACGGAATCCAATCCAGTAATGTCATTCCCGCGGAGGCGGGAATCCAGGGATGAAACAGCTGGATATCTATCGAGCGGTCATTGTTTTACTACCCGCTGCCTGGATAGTTTTTCAATTTGTGCAAGATAAGTTTTCCGCCAGACAATGGTCTGGCTATTTGTTTGCCTATATCTGGCAGTTTCAATTTCGATTGATGTTGTTCGCGGCGGCGGTCGAATTGGGTTGGTTGCAATTTAACATTAGCGGTTTGACATTGTATTCCGTACCCATCGATATCATGTTAGGTAGTAGTCTGTTATTTGGAACCATTGCAGCGATGCATTTGTCGCGCATATCTCCACTGTTTATTGCAATAATTGATTTGCTATGGGCATTGAGTTGGTTACCCATCGAGCCATCTACACTTTCAATGAGCATCCTAGCTATCATTTCATTGGTCGTCGTCGTACCCGCTTTGTATTTAGCACGCTGGACAGCATTGGATAAACATATCTATGCCCGGGCAAGTTTGCAGCCGATAATGTGGGCGATCACCTTAGCCTGGATTTTACCCTCGATGATCCTGACTAATATTGGTCAGGACTGGTCTGGTTTAACAAATAGCGAAAATTGGCAGCTGTTATTAATGGCAGCAATATTATTACTACCACTGTTGTTAATCATTTCGGCTTTATACGAATTTGCGGTACGGGGTAACGGCACAGGTTTTCCCTATGATCCGCCAAAGGTGTTGGTGGCCACGGGTGTCTATCGTTATGTTTCAAACCCGATGCAAATCGGTATTGTTTTATTCATGGCAGGTTGGGGTATCGCGATTGGTAGCCTCGAGGTAGCGATGACCAGTCCGGTCGCATTGATGTTATTTATAGTTTTTAAGGATGTCTGTAATGGCAGTTGCCAGATTGGTCAACAAGACAAAAACTGGATCCGATATCAATCACAAGTGCGAAAGTGGTGGCCGCGGATGAAAGGTTTTAATCTTGTCTCATTTCAGCTGAATAAATTATAAATTTATATCAACTCAAAAATAGTTGAGTTAATTTTTGGGTAGAGAGGGGAGTAATCGATGGCAACAGGACGTTGTTTATGTGGGCAATTGAATTTGAAGTAGACCGGAAGGTGTATTTGATTAATTTTTCTTTTTTGAATAGTAAATTTTTTCAAAGCTTGCGATCGAAAAGCCATTCATTCTGGATCGACCAATTAAAATGATGGGTACGCCTGTGCCGTTCATTTTTTTATAGTCGCGCTTTCCTTTAGTTGAAGTTTCGACGTCGTATTCACGGTAGCCAATGTTATTTTTCTTAAAATATCGTTTGGCTTTCTTACAGTAACCACATCGAGTTGTAGTATAAATCACGACAGAGCCTTTGCCACTGGATTTCTTTTTCTTATTAGAACTACCGAGGTTTAAATCATTTACAACCTCAACATTTTCATAACTATTGACTTTAACTTCAACCTGCTCAGCATCGACTTCTTTGGGAGGTTTATCGCCGAAATGCAGTTGACCATTTTGATCACGCCATTGGTAGATCTGAGCAAAGCTGGATGACGAACAAACCAGCAAGGTTAAAACTAAAACATGCGTAAGGTTAATCTTCATCTGTTTTTAAAT
>CAMYMO010000445.1 GCA_947259425.1 uncultured Ectothiorhodospiraceae bacterium
AAAGCCAATAGCAGCGAATAGGGGCAGACACCATTGATCTACCATTATCGGTGGAGATTAATTTCGTATAATCGAGGTACACAAAATAGAAAAGAGGTAAATGTGAGTATGGCTCGAACCGTGATACTAGTGATATTGATGCTTGCTAGCCATTCAGTCAGTGCTAACTGTGAATTGAGCTGGGTAAAAGATTGGGAACTGAATCAGAACTGGTTTCATACCTCGGCTGTTTATGCAAAACAAGAAGAAAGAAAACATGTACCGACTGTTTTACAGGCGCTTTATAAAAAGGAACTAAATTATATTGATGTCAGATGTAGGGGGGCTGGTTTAGGAAGTTGTAAAAAAATAACAAGGGTTCAAAACAGTAATACCTCCTGTGCGATTTTACCTGCAAAGACAAAATCGATTGCAGGTAAAGAAAGCGAAATGGGTTTAGTACTCTATGCCAGACAGCGATTTGAACATTGCTTCCAAAAAAGTATTCAATCTGATATAGGGATAGTTAGTGAAAATTCTATCCTGGTTGTTCCCGATACCTATAATTTATTCAAGCTAGTATCATCTGATGCAAACAAATTATTTGAAAAGTTTGTCGATACGGTTCGTGAACTACCGGAATTAAAGCAGGTTAAATATTCTTTTCAACACCCTGCAATTGATATTAGCCGTTCTGAACTGGTATTAGACCAGGCGCTGCAGGATTCAATTGGAAATAGTGTTTTTATCATAGCGGCGAAACTAAAGTTAGTTGAAATATTGAATCTTGAGAGCGCTAAAAATAACAACGAAATAGTATCATTACCTTTAGTTGTCGCAAAGATTAATAATAATTGGTTATTGATCGGCAATGGTTTTATCGGTCAGTGTAGCGGCTATGGTGATAAGGGTAGCAGAACGGTGGCTGAACAACTTAAACTTTCGTATGGCTTGCCAACTAAATATGTGTTTTATGACCACAATTATGATGGAAGAATCGATATGCTTGGGTTTACCCCTCGTGCACATTTAGCGGGGACAAAATATGTATATCATATACAAAAAAATAAATTGATACTGGTCGGTGAGTTGTGTACGACTAGCCCTAAGCATTGTCGGCCCGGTGCGGGTTGTTAAAAAACGCAGATAACCTGTGAAGTCTGGCTATAGTAATCTATAGGAATTTCAGGTATATCAGAACAGGACTTGATGCTGTTATCGACATTTAAGGATAGGAGTAACTTCATGACGATCAAGAATACAGCTGAAAATTACGGTTCAATCGCAAAGTGGTTTCATTGGCTAACCGCCGTGTTTTTCCTGGCATCCTACTGCACGGTTTATTACCGCCACTGGTTTACAGAAGAAAAGACACCAGAGAACTGGATAGCACTCCAATTACATTTATCAGTTGGTATTTCCATCGCCGTCATTGTTACCCTTCGCATTATCTGGCGTGTTATAAACCGGGTGCCGGATTTAGAGCCGGGGACTTCTCTCGAACATGGTATGGCACATGTCGGTCATTACTCACTCTATGCCATTATGATCATTATGCCCGTTACCGGCTATATTGGTACCGGGGTCGATACGGAATTTTATATGCTGTTTGATATACCAAAATTTGAAAGCACGCAACTCTTTACCACTATCGTGAGTGACGGATTAGGCATGACATTCAAGGAATTTGAAAAACCGGTGGATTTTATTCATAAAGATATCATGGGGGTTTGGGTCGTATGGCTATTAATAGCAGGCCATGCCAGTGCTGCGCTATATCATCAGTTTGTTAAAAAAGATCGGACCTTAAGTAAAATGACAAATGGAAAGTAGCGATTATCAGGCCAATGGAAATCTTCTGATGCTTTTGACTTAATAAAAAATGTTTTATGAATATTTTTTCTTACTTATTGAATCGACATGCGGCTTATCGACCACCAGTTGGTATTTACCAAGTCGAATGATATCGCCAGGTTTTAGGATATGTTTCTGAACTTTATTTTCATTGAGAAACGTGCCATTTGAGCTGCCCAAATCTTCAATATAGGAAACGGTTAAATAGGTATACACTCGTGCATGACGTGCACTTACCGTAGAATCCTCAATGACGACCGTACACTCTGGCGAGCGGCCTAAAATAACTTCACCGTTAGATAACTCGATAAGAGTAGAAAAATCATCTTTCTTGCGTAGGCGCATGCCTAATGGTTGATTTATTTCTTCGGCCATTATTGTCCCCCCCAATATGCCCTGCGAAAATAGAAATATATAGGAAAAACATATCAAATCCTATAGTTTGAAATGTCAGATATTGTCATTTCCTTGGAAGAGGGATGTTTATTCGGACGGTGTCAGGTAACGGCTCGTTTTTGATCAACTTTTCGACGCTGTATCCCAGACTCCATTGAGCAAGCGTTTATCGTAGTAGGCAAACTTGAAAGATAAAGCATCATCTAGTTAGTTATTCGCAACAACTTCTTTTGCTGCTGGCAAGGGTGATGTCGGTTCAGATTCTGAACTTAGATTTTTTAGCGTACGTTCCCGCCATTCGGTCATATTTGAAATTAATTCCAGTAACTCGGTGTTGTAAAGACAGTAAAAGATATAAGGCCCATTACGTTCACCTTTCACCAGTCCAGCTTCGCGCAATATGCGCAGATGAAACGACACATTGGTTTGGGATAAGCCCGTGCGCGCAATAATGGCCGACACCGGTGAACATTCAAGCCCCATGCTCAGCAGAATTTTGAGCCGATTGGGCTCACTCAGGACCTTGAAAACGGTCGCGAGGTTATTGACAGAATCATTATATGCGTTATCATTCATATGTATCATTACTCATATGCGTAAATACTTATATGATTACGGATCATGGCTAATTTGTCAAGTTTTCAGATAACAAAGATCGGAGATTATTTATGTTTTTCAAACAGTTAGCAACAAAAGAGGCCTCACTCTCTTATTTATTGGGGTGTGGCTCTTTGGGCAAGGCGGTTGCCGTTGATGTGGTGGCAGGCGATGAAAACTGGTTTGTGGAGCAAGCAAAACAGCAAAACGTGACGATTACGCACGTCATCGAAACCCACGTTCATGCCGATCATTATTCCGGTGGCCGACAGCTGGCTGAACAGGTAGGTGCAAAATATTGCCTGCACAGTAACGCCCAGGCAGCTTACGAATTTGACGCCGTGAACGATGGCGACGTCATCGAAGTGGGTAATGTCCATGTAAAAGTGTTGCACACACCTGGTCATACTTTAGATAGCATCAGTCTCGCCGTGTCGGACAACCGCCGCAGTGAAGAAGCCTGGTTCATTATCACCGGCGATACGTTATTTGTCGGCAGTATTGGTCGACCTGACTTGGCCGGCCGAGAGCAGGAAATGGCCGGAATGTTGTTTGATACCTTACACAATAAATTGCTGACTTATCCAGATACAACTGAGATCTATCCGGCGCATCAGGCCGGCAGCGTGTGTGGTGCAGGTATCTCGGGCAAACCTGTATCGACGCTAGGATTTGAAAAACGTTTTAATCCAATGTTGCAAGTGACGAATAAGGAAGAGTTTGTTAAAGCCCTAACCGCTGAGATCCCACCACGTCCAGCAGAAATGGATCGAATTGTCGAAGCCAATACTCGCGCTTAAGAGGATTGACGGTGACAGATAAAGATTATCACTTCGGTATCCGCATTAACCTACATCAGTTTAGTCATCAGCTTTGGCAGGTATTACTGGTTGGATTAACCCTTGGCATGATGCGTACCGTCGTACCCGCGTTGGCTGAAAGTGAGTTTGGGGTTCCGAAAGGTTCATTCTTACTACTAATGGCCTTCGTTATCGCTTTTGGTTTTGTCAAAGGGGCACTGAATTTTGTCGCGGGTCGACTCTCCGAAAAAGTTGGGCGTAAACATGTTTTAATGATCGGTTGGCTCATTGCCTTGCCGATTCCACCTATGATTTTTTATGCACCGAGCTGGGACTGGATTGTATTGGCGACGGTACTGTTAGGTGTGAATCAAGGTTTGACCTGGTCGATGACACAAACCTCCAAACTGGATATTACTCATCCAGAACAACGTGGCTTGACCATTGGATTAAATGAGTTTTCGGGTTATTTTGGGGTCGCGTTGGCGGGCATTGTCACTGCTTATTTGACCGAGTGGATCGGTGCGCGTGATGGCTTGATGTGGTTTGGCATGGTAACGATCATTGTCGCCATTATTACCACCCAACTCTGGGTAAAAGATACCTTGCCGTGGGCGCATGCCGAGGCGAAAAATCATGCTGCAGGAAAAGCAACTGGACCGAAGCCACGTTTCCCAAAAAATATTACGAACACGCCAACCACGTGGGAAGTATTTACTTTAATGTCCTGGCGCGATAAACGGATGTTTGCCTTCAGTCAGGCAGGCTTAGTTGAAAAATTTGTCGATGCGTTAATCTGGGTGTTCTACCCGGTCTATTTATATGAACAAGGTTTAAGTCTGGCGAATATTGGTTGGGTGGTCGGTATTTATGGATTTGTTTGGGGTGGATCGCAATTTCTTACCGGTAAACTGTCCGATCATGTTGGACGCTTGTGGCCTATTATCATTGGTATGTGGGTCTGCGGTGCCGGTGTGGGTTTAACCTTATTGGGTGACAGTTTATGGTGGTGGTCAGTCTCGGCTGCGATTACCGGTTTTGGTATGGCCTTGCTGTATCCTAACATTAGCGCCGCGGTCGGTGATATTGCCCATCCCGCCTGGCGTGGTTCCGCCATTGGTATATATCGTTTCTGGCGTGATCTTGGTTACGGCATCGGTGCTTTATTATTAGGTCTTGCTTCAAATGTGACAGGCATTATCAGCACCGGTTTTTGGTTTGTGACCATTTCAATGTTTATTTCAGGACTGCTTGTTTTAATCTTAGCCGAAGAAACCCATCCACGTATAAATCCTGCCAAAGAATAACGTCTTGATTGTTGGTTTAATTGAGTTACAGTAGAGGCGTTTCTTTGAGTCTACACCATTGCTTATTGCCCTGAACTGGGTCAGAGAGTACTATTTATTATGTGGCTGACAGATAGTTAGGTCATTATTATATTGCCAGTGTCGGTTTACACTTAACTTTCTTTAACGGAAAGAAAATCGAGTCGTATGATATGAAGAAGGATAAAAATTCACTTCTTAACAAAATCAGGAGACTTTATACGAGGCTCTTTCTCGTTTCATTGCATGACAGAATTCATAGTTACCGCTCATTACCACCGTCAGATAATCATCATGAAATAAGTGGTGCATTACATAAATTAATTGATGAAATCGTTATAGAAGTAAGTCGCAATTATACGTTAGAGGATTATCGAGATATAAAATACCAGACAGTGGTAAGTTCTATAACGTCTGCTGAAACCGGTAAACTTCAGAGTCACTCAACCAATATGGGCTCTATGACGCTAAATGGGTTATCTCTCTATTTAAAAAATCATCAAGCACAGGAGGATTATCTCCACCTGTCAGAAAAGCTGCAGCGCTGTGTTTGGGATCATGTCCATTCAGCGCATCGGCTTGCATTAACGGGGGATGGGGTTACGGCAAAGTTGCATGCAGATATTGCCTGTAATGCTATTAAGGTACTGTCATCCTACATGCCTGCGGATGACTATAGTGAATTTTATAACGAGATTAATTGCCAGATAACAACAAAATGAGCGATTGATCACATTATCACGTTTTTGTTAAACCTTTAAATTAATCTCTGGTTCTGATAAACCCATCTAAATTGACGTCTGAGATGGATACCCGATGTGAACCCATCCTCAATTGTGCAAAAAATATTTCATTACCATCTGTGACTCTATTCATAACAAACCATGCATACAATTTGTAATAATAATTTAAGTTAGTCGTAATTTATTAATGTAGTATTTCTTTCAGGATAAGGATTATTTCAATAAAAATTACGTGGTGATGGAGTTGCACAAGATCCCACATATGGAAGTGGGAGTGCGTACTGCAAGGATGTATTCATGATGAAAGGTAAGGAATTATATACCGATATCTATAATAGTGCATTTCAGCATTCTTTAAAGATAATCGAATTAAGCCAAAAAGCGAAATCTGAATGTGATGTGGTTCGGATTATGAATGCGCTGCAGGAAATTTTACTTTTTGATTCAGCGGCTATTCTGGTTGTTAAAAAAGAAAAGGATGATTTATCATTTAAAAAGGTTATCAATCACAGTTACGAACAAAATCTGATCGATGCCTGTGTCGAAAATAAACATTCACATCTTAGCCTAATGGTGGATTATGTTGTTGCGTTTAATAATCCAGTAGTGTGGAATGATCTTTGGCAGCCACGTCGTTGCCCACCGTCATTTGGTATGATTGGATCGACACGATGTTTTGGTGATGCGCAGGGAATTATGTTCCCGTTTCCAATTGATAATAATGATTTTGTGATCGCTGTGGTTTCGATGCAGTTTAAAAAAAAAGGAGAAAATGTTAATTTCGGTAATCGTTTTTTATACTATATCAATGCCTTATTACAGTACCCATGTGACGCGGTCGGGCGAATTTTTGTTACACGCAGGGAGTCAGGCGTAAATCAGTTAACCTCGCGCGAGATAGAAGTGCTTGAATGGGCAGCAAAAGGAAAGACCGCATGGGAGATTGCGATGATATTGTCGATCTCTGAACGGACTGTAAAATTTCATCTTACCAATACTT
>CAMYMO010000446.1 GCA_947259425.1 uncultured Ectothiorhodospiraceae bacterium
AGATTCTGTCGCAATTGATTTTAAACGACTGCCTCGATGGTTAAACTGTAGATTAGTTCGTTGAATAGACCCGGTTAAATTCCCTGCCGCGGCTGACTTGATGTCCAGCACAAACTGCGTGGCAGAATTACCGCAAAAATAAATGCCAGAATATTTTCCCGTTAACTTGTTGGAAGCTGTCCCAAACTGGGAAATATTTTTATTCGGTTTATATTCTGTAGGGGTACTTGCAGGGTTGTTGTTATTTGACGAGGATTTAGGGAATGTAACACAACCCGCCTGTAATCCAATTAAAAATACTAACAAAACAAAACTTTTAACTAACTCCTTGCTATAGATAAAACCTCGCATAAACACCCCCGTCCCTTTCAATTAATATCGAATTAATAAAAATGCTCCATTGCTTAACTACCATAGCCTTACAAAGATAACTAATTAAGTTCTTTCAATGCCTGCTGGGCTTGTTTGGTAGGTAATAGCTTCATGCTCTTACTTAGATCTTTTTTAGCCTTTTCTTTTTTATTTAGCGCCTTATAACTTGTACCGCGACGAAGATAATAGTAAAACAGATCCGGGTTTAAATAGATGGCCTGATCGTAATGGGGTATGGCTTTTGTATATTGTTTTTGCACCTCAAAAATATCACCCTTCAATGCATAAAATAGGCTTTCACGATCTTCTATTTTTATTGCCTTATTCACTAAATTAGTCGCTTCTTTATATTGTTTTTTCTGTAAGGCTGCGCCGGCTTTATTATAATCATCATAGGCCTGCTTGCTTTTTTTAAGTCGCGCTATCTTTTGTTGGTAAGTATTTTTACCTGTTTTCAAACCAGGCTTAAAATATTGTTTAGCGAGAATTTTATTTGCTTCAACTCGATCCTTTGACGGCGGATGGCTGGCAAACATACCCTCTAACCAGCTCGGATTTTTTCCTTCTGATAAACGTACAAAAGTCTCCTGTAATTTGACCGCGGCATAGGGATCGTAACCGGCCTTAACCATATACTTGATCCCATATTTATCTGCCTCGCTTTCTGCGTCACGGCTGTATTTTTGCCCTAACAATGCCGCACCTAATGCCCCTCCCGCTACCATTGCACGACCATAGTCCTTATCTCGTTGTGAAACACCTAACACGACCAGGCCAATACTCATCGCCATACCGGTTTCCATTTTTTTAGCGCTGTGGCGCGCAGCAGCATGGACAACTTCGTGGCCTAATACGGCCGCTAATTCTGCCTCACTGTTTAACTCCAATAATAGTCCACGGTTAATCGCAATCTTGCCTCCGGGTAAAGCCCAGGCATTCGGTACTGAGTCGTTGATAATGACAAATTCATAAGGTAATTTTCTATCACTCTGAGCCGCCAACTTATTACCAACACCCTGCACGTAACTAATCAGCTCTTGATCCACTTTATAGGTGCCGCCTTGTGCTTGCTGCATAGGTGCATAATTTTCTTCACCCATACTAATTTCTTTCTCAGTCGAAACGAAACCCATTTCGCTGCGACCGGTCACCGGATTGGTCGTACAAGCACCTAATAACGTACTTGAAGCCAGCACACATAAACTAACAAAACTTTTAAAATTCATCTCAAACCTATTCTTTGCGTTTTATACGCCGCTAATTGTTCATCTCTTTTTGCTTTTTCCAATTCGCCCAACTCGGCTACCCTTTTATAAAAGGTAGGTAAGTCACCGTTTACGGTTGCTAACAAGTTAAGAAAGCTCGGCACTAAATCCTGATAGGTTGCAATTAATGCCAGATGGGCATTATTTAAATCTCGTTGCATCCATTGGTCATAACCATAGAAATTATTTTGTTTACTCCACTGTTTGTAGTCTTGTTGCAACTGGGTATAAATATCATTTTTTGCTGATAATTTTTGTTGCTCATTCTCAGCCTCATTAAATGCCATTTGTAATGCTAAACGAGTTTCTTTTAGCATCTTATAAAACTGATGCCTGGTTTCTTTTTTCGTTAAATACTCTTTATATTTAGCCAAATCTGCCTGTTGTTTAAACCAACGATGTAAACCTTCTTGCTCAACAGCCGTGGCGAAGGCTTCATTGAAAGCCGTGTCACCATCGATGTAAATCACCTGATGGGCTAATTCATGAAAGATGATACCCACCAGACTGGCATCGCTGTGTACCATCATTGTATTAAGAAGGGGATCATCAAAATAACCTAACGTTGAATAAGCCGAGGCACCGCTAACCTGCACATCCAAGCCTTCTTTTTTTAATGTATCGGCATGATCAATGGCCTTTTGCTTTTCAAAATAACCGCGGTAGCTTAAACAGCCAACGATCATAAAACACCATTTTTTGGGTTTTATCGAATAGGCCGGTGTCGCTACCACATTCCAGACGACATAGGGGCGCTCAAGATCCGCATAGGTTTTATAACTGTCATTATCGGGCAAGCTTAGTTCATTGCTGGCAAATTCACGCGCCTGTTTGGCAAGCTTTAATTTTTGTTTTAAGTCGTCGGAGGTTTCAGCATCACTTAACACTTCTTCGATCGGGCGTTCCTTACCTACTAAATCCATGTGGCCTGACACCGCCTGCAAATAATAGTTAACCGTACTACATGACGATACGATCGTTATTATCAAAAGCAAAAAAATTAATTTACCGAGTTGGCGGGATTTAATTAATTTCATTTCCATTATGCTTAATCTATTTTCCTATACAAAACTCACTGAAGATTTTCCCTAACAGATCGTCACTGCTTAGTTCGCCGGTAATTTCGCCCAGGTGTTGCTGGACTAATTTAAGTTCTTCAGCAATTAATTCACCTTGCCGGTGGTTTGTTTGTTCCAGTGCAAATTGTAAATGGGTTTGGGCTTGATCTAAAGCCACTAAATGGCGTCGCCTTGCCATAAAAGCGCCTTCACCACTGGCCTGCATACCTGCCAGTGCTTTGATCTGGACGATTAATTCATCAATACCCTGGCCGGTTTTGGCAGATATATCGCATTGGCGGGCTCGCGCCAAGTCTTTCGGCTTTGGTATTAGCCCAGCGTCCAGATCACATTTATTAAAGACCACAATTATAGAAAGCTGTTCCGGGCATTGTTCAAGAATGGCCCGTTCCTGGTCACCAAAGCCGACGCTGCTATCGACCAACAAGACCATCACATCGGCCTGTTCAACCGCCTGCCAGGTCCGGCGCATCCCTTCTTGTTCGACCTGATCGTCAGATTGACGCAATCCAGCGGTATCTAATAGATGAATCGGTAGGCCATCGAGCATAATCGCCTCTTTGACGATATCCCGCGTGGTGCCAGGGACTTCAGTCACAATCGCGGCGTCCCGTTGGGCTAACACATTGAGCAATGACGACTTACCGGCATTGGGTTGACCAACTAATACCAGGTTTATGCCTTCGCGAATTAGGCTGCCTTGGTTAGCCTGGTCGATAATTGTCGCTAACGTCGCCAATTGTGATTCGATCTGACTTGAAACCTTGCCTTCACTGATGAAATCAATCTCCTCTTCCGGGAAATCGATCGAGGCCTCAACAAAGATACGCAAGCGGGTAACTTGTTCCACCAGATTATGGATCGCATCGGAAAACACGCCCTGTAATGAACGCATCGCACTCTGCGCTGCCTGTTCAGAGCCGGCGTCGATTAAATCAGCAATCGCCTCGGCCTGAGTTAAATCAAGTTTGTCATTTAAAAAGGCACGTTCGCTAAATTCACCGCTTCTTGCCGGACGAGCACCGGCCTGGGTCACCGCTTTTAACAGCATATCCATCACCACCGGACCACCGTGGCCCTGCAGCTCTAATACATCTTCACCGGTGAATGAGTTGGGTGCAGGAAAATATAAAGCAATTCCCTGGTCGAGAACCTGTTGATCGGAGTTTCTAAATTCCAGATATTCCGCCTGACGTGGCGGTGGGCAATGGCCCAGAATGGTTAATGCGATTTTGGAGGCAAGTGGGCCGGAAACACGGACAATCCCAACCCCACCACGACCTGTGGGAGTGGCAATGGCCGCGATGGTTTCAATTTTTTTTGCTTTCAATCGGGTCAGACTCCATTGGCACCGATCACCGTTTTACTTTCAAAGCACAAAAGCACAATGGAGTCTGACCCCATTGGAACCCTTTATGTTTTTGCCTTATTGCCTTCATCCATAACAATACGCGTGATGTACCACTGTTGTGCAATCGATAAGATATTATTCACCACCCAGTACAACACCAGCCCTGAAGGGAAGAACAAGAACAGTACCGTAAACACGAATGGCAGCATCATCATCATCTTCGCCTGCATGGGATCGGGCGGGGGTGGATTCAGTTTTTGCTGGAAGAACATCGATGCGCCCATCAGGATCGGCAGGACAAAATAGGGATCCTTAATCGATAAATCATTAAACCAGAATATCCATTCAGCCTGGCGCAATTCAACACTTTCCAGTAATACATAATAAAGCGCGATAAAGACCGGGATCTGGATCAGGATCGGTAAACAGCCCCCCATCGGGTTAACCTTTTCTTTCTTATACAACTCCATGATCGCCTGACCTTTACGTTGACGATCATCGGCATAGCGATCACTGATCTGCTTCATGCGCGGCGCGAGTTTTTTCATGCGCGCCATGGATTTGTAGCTGGTCTCCGATAATTTATAAAACACTAGCTTAATCGTCAGTGTTAACAGGATGATCGCCCAACCCCAGTTACCAACAAAACTATGGATGAAGTCCAGTAGCCAAAATAACGGTTTCGATAAAAATGTTAACCAACCATAGTCAACCGATAATTCCAAACCCGGCGCCATCGCCTCTAAATCTTTTTGGATCTTGGGGCCAACATAAAGCTGTTGTCTCGTTGCCTTGGTTTCACCTGGATTAACCGTTTTAGCGGTCGACATCATACCGATCCAATAGCGGTTACCTAAACGACTTGGCTTATGGGTAAAGTAACGATAGATATCTTCTTTGGGTGGAACAAACGCGCCCACAAAATAGTGTTCGATCACCGCAATCCAGCCACCGGAAAACTCCATGTTTATCGCATCCAATGTCCCTTTTTGGTTTTTCTCCAGACTGTCATCGATATCATCAAAATCAACCTTATCGTATTTTTTCTCAGGACTATAAAATACCGGCCCGGTGTAGGTGGGTAACATACTAAGACCACCGTCCGAATCGGGTGGAACCCGTTCTAAACGCACATAGGAATGACCTGTCCAGGTTTTCTGGCTGGCATTTTTGATTTGATGCGATATATCGATCGTATAACTAGCTTTGCTAAATTTAAATTGAGTGGTAAAGGTGATGCCCACTTTATTCGTCCAATTTAAATCAACAAGCAGTTCATCACCATCGAGTGAATATTCGGATTGTGCCGTGGTAAAAACCGTATTGGATGTTGGCGTCATGGCTCGAAGCTTTGGATCATTTTTGGAAATATGAAAACCATGCTGTGCATTAAAATTACGTTGCGTCGAAATATCCATTAACCGAAACGGCGTATCTTTTTCTTCAACCGAAACCGGATACTTCAAGAGATCAACCAATTTAATCCCGCCACCTTGAGTATCAATGTGTACCCGTAACACATCGGTTTCGATCTTGATGATCTTACCTTTGCGCTCAGTGGTTGCTTTTACATTTTGTTGCTGAGGTGAAGTACTAACTTGATTTGAACCCGGCACTGCTTGTGGTACCGGCATACCAGAGTCATCGACTGTTTGTGCGTTCGGTGTCGGTAAACCGGCTGAATCGGTTTGTCCTGTTTGAGTCGATACGGTTGTAACCGGCTTAGGGCCATAATCTTTTTGCCATTCAAAATACATCATGACCGTAATCATGCCGAGCAAAAGAATTAAAAATAAACGTTGTTGTTCCATAATAATTGACTACTTTGTATTTTTATTTTGTGATGTGGGTGACATCGGGTTTTCGGGAACTGGATCCCAGCCGCCGCTATGAAAGGGGTGGCATTTGGATAAACGACGGATCGCCATCCAACTGCCTTTTAATGATCCGTACTCTTCAATCGCCTCAGTCGCGTATTGTGAGCACGTCGGGGTAAAACGACAATGCTGCCCAATAAACGGACTGAGCGTAAAGCGATAGACCTTGATTAATCCTATTAATATTTTTCGCATAACTTATTTAAGTTTTGTGACCAGATTATGCCAATGTTGGACTAAACGTGCTTGAATGACCTGGTTCGTTAAATGACTCGCGTCGCTGCGACATGTTACTACAATATCCACACCGGCGAGTAACTCTTGATGGTGACGAAAACTCTCTCTAACAAGCCTTTTAATTCGATTTCTGGCGACGGCTTTTTTAATGTATTTCTTGGCAATCGCTAAACCCAGACGCGCTGTCTCTTTTTGGTTGAGCTGAGCTAAAATGGAAAAGTGTGCGTCGTTGACACGCGTCGCTTTATTAAAAACACGCTTGAATTGTTCGGGTCGGAGCAACCGTTGCTGTCTTGAAAAGCGACCCACGGTCTGGAAGGCTTGGGCGTTCTTGTCTATTGTTAGCTAGACCTATTGTCGGATGCTGGAAACGGACAAGCAGCTGAAGCATGACTGATGGCTCCGCATGCCCAGGGTTAACTAAGCGCTTA
>CAMYMO010000447.1 GCA_947259425.1 uncultured Ectothiorhodospiraceae bacterium
CCATCAGGGGTTCCCAACGAGCGCGGCGCTCGGCGTAGTCCCGGGTCATTCTCTTACCCTTGACGGTCTCCGCATACATTTGGCCGTTGCTGAGGTTGCCGTTGTGGGGGATCGCCAGGATCTGCCCGCCGGTTTTCTTCTCGTATGCGGCCATGAACTCCCAGAGCTTCTCGGGATCCCCGCTATCGAAGGCGCTGAAGGGAAGGATCTGTTTTACTCGATCGGGCCCGTCGCGAAAAACCACGACCCGGTGCAGGTTGGCGCCTGCCGGGCCCGAGCCGTCTTTCCCGGAGCTGACCGTTGACCATTCGTAGCCGTTGAGCGCCGTAAAGGTACCGGGCTGATTATATTTGGAGGCAATATCAACGACGTCGTCCCAGACGGAGCGTTTGACCTGGGGGTTATCGAATTTCGGTACGCCGGAAACGAAGTCTTGCTGCATGGAAACGACTGCTTGCCAGGCTTCCTCCGGGCTCCCCTGCATTTGCGCGTACCACTCCTTGCCAATGTCGGTTGCCAGCAACGCGGGGTCTGCCTCGTCGAGAAGCTTGGCGATGCCGAGATATTCCGCGTGGTCCGTGACCACGAGGAAATCCAGCGGCCGGACCAGTTTTACCCGCTGGCCGGTGTTGGAGGTGACCACCTCACCCCGGGCAAATCGAAAGCTCACTTCCGGGCCGTTTCTGTTCCCGATCAAGCCGCTGTCCACGGACAACGAGCTATGGTGGTGCATATCGCCGAAGAGCACCCGCTGCGGGAAGTGTTGATCCACGTAGGGTGAATAGGGTTTCGGCTGTTCGACTACCTTGCCCTTGTCCAGCGTTCCAGTATCTTGTGCCAGCGCTGAGCCGCTCGCTACCGCCACAAACGAGAACAAGAAAATGATCTGCTTAAACCATTCTGTTTTTATGTTCATGGTTAATTCCTCCTTTCTTCCCTTTATATAAGGTGTATACCAAACTTAGAAGTGAAACTGCGCCAGAAAACCCGGTCCACTGAAGTTGAGATCGTCAAGTCTGCTGTCGGAATCGAGCTCCCACTCACCCAGCGATGGGGGGGGGGGAGACAAGCAGGCTACCCGTACAAAGTAATACTGCAAGTACATGAGTGAAGTTTCTATGCTTCATTTTTCCTCCTTCCATTGAGGTATTCGCGCGCGATCGACATGGGAAATAAAATATAAGATTAGCCGCATCACATTGGTATTTCTATCTCGGATTCATCATAAAAGTGAGAAAGGTAATGATCATTGATCTAAATCACGTCAAAGGAGTTGCTCAGCTTGGACGGTTCTATATAGCTAGCTTTTCGTAAGTATTTTGGACAGCAAGCAATGAGACTTTTGCCTTACGAGCAAGGCAAAATCATGAGCTTAAATGTTAAAACGAGGCAATAACTAAACTAGCTAGCTGGCCAAATTATGGTTACGTGCACACCGTTAGAGTCTTCTGTGCAAGTCAGCATATTTTCAGAACTATGATAGAACAACAACGATTATTTGGAACACATACAATTTATTAACTTTGTCTTTCGGTACCCAGACATAGCTCATTTCTATGATGAATCAGGCGCTGGCTCTATTTTCTCTTTAATCGTAATAAATTAGCATGAGCCACCCGCTGATAGGTGAATGGCAATACTCAAACCATCAACTTCATTGCTTGCAGCCATTTCCCTCGTGTAGAGACGCTGCACGTTTGGCAATCGCCAGTCCCAATCCGTACTGAATACATACTTCGATATCGGTTTTGAACACCCGCTTCAATCATTGTACCCAGGTTAATGCCAGGGATGGCATGGTTGCCGGTTTTGCAGGAGCAAAAACCGGCTATAGTCGCACGACGTTCGAATAGCGCGCTTGAGCTTCATCAATCTGTATTTGTTTGTTGCCTTTACCCCGCTTGCCGGGTGTTACCAATGCCCGATACTGACTGTTCGGCGCAAACACACCACCGTGGCAGCGAATTAAGTTCACGCGCGGCTGGGGCACCAACGCAGCCAGGCGAGCAATACAGTCAAGGACTCAAAGATAACGTGCGTGGTGCCATCCTGGTAAGGTGTCTGCAAAAGAAAATTCCAGAAATTGTTTAAAGCTTTAGATATGCCAATAAGAACCAGAAGTGCGATGAAAAAACAGGATGAGGTACATGAAGTTTAGATTCAATAAATAAGGGCAACAAATATTATCAGCACCTTATTCTCTATTTATTCTTACTAAATTATTGTCCATATGTAAGATGAAAATAAGTTTTTAATCCTACCAAATTAGATGACGTCTAAATGTAAATCTATTCTAAGAATGACTCTAATATATTAACGATTGTATTTCTGTGCCGCTTCAGAAAACTCTAAGCCCGCAGTATTTACAACACTATTTTTTATCTTGATACCAATCTAGAGCTAAATGAAATTAGTAGGAACAAGGAGAGACGGTTATGAGTAAAGTAAAATCAATGCATGGTATGACAAAGGTACGTGGTTGCAGTCATTTAAGTTTGGGGAATTTTTGTAAACTTTTTCCAAAATTACCGACCTGGGCGGATGATTTTGGAATTAAGGCTGAATGTGAAGCCGAAGAAGTTGCAGCAGTGCTTGGCGGGCCAGGAGGAATTATGCACGATGCAAATTCTGACTCGCCAGACAGTGGCATTCCTGCAGCATATACTTTTTTCGCACAATTTATCGATCATGATATTACCTTAGATGCGGCAAGTAAGTTACATGGACCTGAATTAACCAATCAACAAGTCGACCATTTACCAAATTTACGATCTGCTTCTTTAGATATGGATTGCGTTTACGGATTCGGACCCGAGGCCAATCCATTTTTGTATGATCAAAGCCAAGCCGGACGTTTACTGGTAGGGAATAAAGATAATAAGAACGACGTACCTCGTAATAAAGAAGGTCGCGCGCTAATCGGCGATCCACGCAATGATGAAAATATCTTTGTTTCACAAATGCAATTAATGTTTTTACGCTTTCACAACAGACGCATGGTTGGTCGTTCTTTTGAAGAAGCACAGGAAGATGTGCGTTATCATTATCAATGGATTGTCTGGTATGACTTTTTGAAACGTGTTTGTGATCCCAAGATATACGATTATGTACAGACTGAAATAAAAAATCATAGCTACCCGAAATGCACAATTACCGATAAATGCGGCCGTCTGTGTATGCCGGTAGAGTTTTCTGTTGCCGCATATCGTTTCGGTCATACTATGGTCCGTTCCGTGTATCCTGCCAATTGTGATTATCCGGTAATAGATTTATTCGATGAGCGGTTTGGCACACTGGGCTTTAGTACAGTCCCTCCCAAGTTGACCGTTGACTGGCGTTTTTTACTTGATGTCGAACCTTGTCAGGATTATGTGAAGTCCAAGGCCATCGATCATATTCTAGCAGATGAATTGATTCGTTTGCCAAATCCAATCGTTGGCCAATTTGCTTCAGAGAATGATCGCTCACTTGCTTTCCGGAATTTGTTACGTAGTTATGTATTAGGCCTGGCTAGTGGCCAAAGTGTTGCAAAGGCATTGAAGGATAAAGGATACCCTCTGGATGTGAACCCGGATCTTAAATTTGATGATATACCCGGGTGGCTTTGTCTGGAGAAAAAACAACGCGAAAAACTTGAGAAACATACCCCTTTATTTTTCTATTTGATGCGTGAAGGAGGTGTGCTTGGCGAAGGTGAAAGACTTGGACCAGTCGCTTCGGCAATATTGCTAGAAGTATTTGGTGCCATGCTATTACATTGCAAGGATAGTATTTTGAAAAAACCGAAATGGAAACCAGACCCCTGTGTAGCAGTAAACAAAGAACTTACTCTGGCAGACATTGCACGTTATGTTAATAAGGATTGTTGATTGACACCACTACTAGCAAGGGAGTTTGAATGATTAATTATAAGCTTTACTCTGACTCCAGGTATAAAAATCATTCTGACCTTTTTTAAACTTATGGGGGATATTACAAATATCCCCCAACCACTTATTACTCATGGATGACATTTCTATCAGATAACTGGTGTAACCTTTATCGCGACTGAAATCAATAATAACATTTCCTGATGCCAGTTCAGGAGCAGATTAACTATAGTCACTCATGAATTATACAAACCAGATAAAGCCAAAACAGAAAAATGAAAACCCCGCCTGCCTGGCGACAGGATGTGATAGGTGCTCTCCATTGATACGGGCGGATACTGTTACAACGTGAAGAGCTTGCGGCCTTATTGCGGTCCCATGGCAATATCGGCATGTTTTGAGTACTAAGATCAAATAGGCTCGCACCAGTAGAATTTCTGCTGCATATGTAGTTCATTTCGAATCTTTATGACTCATTCACTGGCAGGTGAATAACGATACACAAACCTTCATCTTCATTGTAAGCGCTCATTTTCCCTCCGTGTAGCGACACCGCACGTTTGGCAATCGCCAACCCCAAACCATATCCACCACTCTGACGATCACGCGCCTCGCCAACACGAACAAAAGGTTCAAAGATAGATGCCAGCATTGGTTCAGGTATGCCTGGCCCATAGTCACGTATCTTAATCTCAATCCAGTCGGGTTTTTGATGATCGTCTAACAACGAAACTTCAACCGCCGTCGCTTCAGCGGTATAACGAATGGCGTTGCGCACGACATTTTCCAGTGCGCTGCTTAACAACATACTGTTACCCTTTAGGGTAACGGGTTTACTGTGAATGATTTTAACATCCCGGTTTTTGGCACGTGCCTCATAGGCCGCGTCATTAACGATTTGCTCGAGTAGTGTCTCAAGTTCTATTGATGTTCGCTCGATTTCGGCCGTGTTGGTTTCAAATCTCGCCAAGGTTAACAGTTGGCCAATGAGTTCGTTAAGTCTTTCTGCCTCACGTTCAATGCGATCGAGCTCTGAAGCCGTTTTATCATCACCCCGTTGACGTGCCAGTCCGAGGGCTACCTGTAAGCGCGCAAGCGGTGAACGCAATTCATGCGATGCATCGCGTAAGAGTTGTTTGTGCGAGTTAATCAGAGTCTGTAATTGTCCCGCCATGTAATCAAAGTCATTGGCCAGATCCACAATTTCATCCTTGCGTTTCCCCATCGAGGGTGAAACGCGCTGGCTTAAATCACCCTCTGCCAGTTTTTGCGTGGCCTGTCGCAAACGACCAATGGGTGATGTCAGATAACGAGCCAGCAGCAAACAGATAATCGCGCTGATCAAGGCCGCGAGCAGGATAGGATGGGCAATCACTCTTGGTCGGTTTAATACCCGCGTGAGCGTGACCCTTTGAAAATCGGGCATTAGGCGAAAACGCTGGCCATTAATAATGATAGGACGATGATGCGGACGCCGGTGTCCATCTTCTTCATGCTCATGCTCATCATGATCGTCATCATCATAGCGATGCCTGCGTTCCAGTCTGAGCACGTGTTGTTGTATTCGCAAAGGCACTGTCCGTTTAAGCAGGTCGTTGGCATTTTCATCGAGCAACAGAAAAGGGATGGCTTCGCGTCTGTCCAGTTGCGTTAACCACTGGCGTAACGCATTAATGTCACCCTCGCGCGCAATCTCTCGTGCCTGCCTGATGTATTCAGCCGTTTTATTTCGTGGTTGCTCTGTCGCAATGTCGCTACGAACTTTTTCAAGATAATGCGAAGTCGTCCATAAGGTTAACCCCGCAAACAGGATCAGGGCCAGCCAAAACGAGACAAAGATTTTCCAAAACAGACTTTTCACATCATTGACCTGCGGATAAATAAGTATACTGGTAACCAACACCACGAATGGTTTGTATGCGTTCTTCACCATTGGTTAGTGGGCCAAGTTTTTTACGTAGATTACTAACATGCATATCCAGACTACGATCATAGGGACTGAGCTCACGCCCCAGCGCACGTTCCGACAGGTCCTGTTTTGAGACAACACGACCCGCTTCTTCCAGCAACACTTCCAGTACACGATATTCGGTACTGGTCATCGTGACCGCTTGATTTTCAACTAACACTCGACGCGCGCCTCTTTGAATTTCGAGGTCGCCAATGGTCAGCGTATCGGTCATCGATGGGGTTGCTGTGGCAGGTTCACTGCGTCGTAGGATAGCGCGCATGTGTGCAACCAATACGCGCGGATTGCACGGTTTCGCCAGATAATCGTCGGCGCCGATTTCTAGTCCAACGATACTGTCGACATCCTCGCCCCTGGCGGTCAGCATCAGTACCGGCACCTGGGAATGTGTGCGTAGCTGGCGCAGCACGTCGAAGCCATTGAGTTCTGGCATCATCACATCAAGGATAATAAGCTCGTAATGATCATTGATGGCCTTATCCAGTGCACTTTTCCCATCATACACCGTATCCACCTCGAACCCTTCCTGGCTAAGGTATTCGACCAACATATCTGCCAGTTCCACATCATCATCTGCAAGCAGTACCCGGTTCATTACAACAATATTTCCTTTGCTAAACGAATAGTGATTACTATGCCACAAGTATAAAACGATGAAATAGCCTTAGGATGCTGTCTTTACATACATTTACATATCCTTACATCGCGATGACCCACATTGACATGCGGTCAGTATAAGCTGTATCCATCATTGAAACAGAC